>NZ_JBTVYK010000068.1:0-36418 GCF_054788135.1 Streptomyces sp. O3 | reverse complement strand
ACTGGGCCGTGGCGCCGCGGGCCACCACCGAACCCGAGCTGTTCACGGCGGCGACCGACGGCACCGAGGTCACCTGGCCCCCGCCCCGCCGCCCGCCGCCCGCCTGCCGCGTGGCGGCTTTTCGTCGTGAACGGGGGTGTCCAACAAGCCGTCAGGTCCCTTTTGTCGCATAGTGCGTTCGACTGGTGCGTTCCATGAAATATGGCGCGTTCCATGACAGAAGGACTCCCGGAAGGACGGCCCATGTCCGACACCGTGTCCAGACGGTCAGCGCTACGCCTGCTGAGCGCCGCGGTCGCCGTCGCCGCGGCGGCCGCCGCCGACACCGCGAGACGCGCCAGCCCCTCGGCGGCCGTGGCCGTGCGCGGCCAGCGGGTCGACGCGACGCTCGCCCGGCTCACGCTGGACGACAAGATCTCCCTGCTGCACGGCGCCGAGGACCCCCGCAGCCTCGGCCAGGCCGGATACCTGCCCGGAGTGCCCCGGCTCGGCATCCCCGAACTGCGGCTCGCGGACGGCCCCGCGGGCGTACGGGTCAGCGAGCACGCCACCGCGCTGCCCGCGCCCGTGCTGCTCGCCGCGGCCTTCGACCCCGCGCTGGCCCGTGAGTACGGCAGCGTGATCGGCAGGGAGGGGCGGGCCCTGGGGCAGGACGTGCTCCTCTCGCCCATGGTCAACCTCATCCGCACCCCGTACGCGGGACGGAACTTCGAGACCTTCAGCGAGGACCCGCTGCTCGCCGCGGACCTGGTCGCCGAGGAGATCCGCGGCATCCAGGGCGAGGGCCTCATCGCGACGGTGAAGCACCTCGCCCTGAACAACCAGGAGAAGGACCGGATGACCATCGACGTGGTCGCCGGCCAGCGGACCCTGCGGGAGACGGAACTCCGCGGCTTCGAGGCCGCCGTCGCCGCCGGCGCCGGCGCCGTCATGGGCGCGTACAACAAGGTCAACGGCACCTTCGCCTGCGAGAACAAGGAGCTGCTCAGCGACCTGCTGCGGGACGACTGGGGCTTCGGCGGCTGGGTGATGACCGACTGGTCCGCCGCGCACAGCACCGTCGCCGCGCTCCGCGCCGGGCTCGACATGGAGATGCCGGACGGCGTCTACTTCGGGGCCGCGCTGAAGAAGGCGGTCCAAGGCGGCGAGGTGTCCGAGGCCGCCGTGGACCGTGCGGCGGGCCGCGTCCTGGCCGTACTCGACCGCTTCGGACTGCTCGACGGCAGCGCCCCGGCGCGCCCCGCCCGGAACCCCGAGGCCGGAGCGCGGACCGCACTGAAGATCGCCAAGGCGGGCGCGACCCTGCTGCGGAACGAACGCGGAACCCTCCCCCTCACCGGCCGCGCGGCCCGGCACATCGCCGTCCTGGGGCCCACCGGCGCGATCCCTTTCGTCAGCGGCGGCGGCAGCGCCCACGTCGTGCCCGACCGTGCCGAAAGCCCGCTCGACGCCCTCACCCGACGCGCGGGCGCCGCCGCCCAGGTCACCTACGCACTCGGCGAGGACCTCTATGGCAAGCCGCTCGCCAAGGCCGCGCTGACCCCCGGTTTCGACCCGGACGGGCAGGGAGTCGGTCCGGGGCGGACGTGGGAGTACGACGGGACGCTCACCGTGCCCGAACGGGACGAGTGGACCTTCGTCGTCCACTACTCCGGCGAGCGCCCCGAGATCCTGCTGGACGGCGACGAGCTCTTCCCCCGCGCGAAGGGCCTGGGCGAGCTCTTCAACGGAGGGCTGACGCCGACCGCGCCCGACGGGCTCACGGTGCGCCGCGCCACCCTCGACCTCGCCGAAGGGCCGCACCGGCTGCGGATCACCGCGCGGGGCGGCGACGGCGGACAGCTCTTCCGTCTGAGGCGGATCACCGGGGCGAGCCGGTCCGAGGACCTGGCCGAGGCGGTACGCGTCGCGCGCGCCGCCCGCAGCGTCGTGCTCTTCGCCTACGAGGACGCCACCGAGGGACAGGACCGGACGACCCTCGCGCTCCCCGGCCGCCAAGAACAGCTGATCGAGGCGGTCACGGCGGTCAACGAGCGCACCACGGTCGTGCTCAACACCTCATCGGCGGTCACCATGCCCTGGCTGGACCGGACCGCCGCCGTGCTCCAGATGTACTATCCGGGCCAGGAAGGCGCGGCGGCCACCGCGGCGGTGCTGTTCGGCGACACGGATCCCGGCGGGCGGCTCACCCAGACCTTCCCGGCGGACGAGCGGAAGCACCCCATGGCCGGGGACCCGCGCCGCTATCCGGGGCTGGACGGCGTCGAGGAGTACTCGGAGGGCGTGCACGTCGGCTACCGCTGGTACGACGCCGAACGGGTCCGGCCGCTGTTCCCCTTCGGCCACGGCCTCTCGTACACGACGTTCGCCTACGAGGACCTCACCGTGCGTCCGTCGAAGGGCGGCCTCACGGTGAGCTGCTCGGTGCGCAACACCGGCGACCGCGACGGGATCGAGGTCGCGCAGGTCTACCTGGGACCGTCCCCCGACCTCCGGCTCGACCAGCCGGAGCGGATCCTCGCCGGTTACCGCAGGCTCGCCCTGAAGGCGGGCGAGCGGCGCCGGGTCACCGTACGGGTCGCGCGCCGCACCCTGTCCGTGTGGGACGCCGAACGGCACGCGTGGACGCTGGGCACCGGACCGCGCGCGGTCTGGATGGGGGCCTCGTCCCGTGATCTGCGGCTGCGCGGGCGGGCCCGCGTCACGGACGGTCAGGCTTCGACGGACGGTCAGTCGTCGTAGGCGGCGCGGTGCGCCTTGGCCAGTTCGGTGTACATGGCCGCGTTGGCTTTGATGCCCTCGCGCTCCTCGTCGGTCAGCTGCCGTCGCACCTTCGCGGGCACGCCCGCGACCAGCGAGCCGGGCGGCACCTTCATTCCCTGCGGGACCAGCGCCTGGGCCGCGACCAGCGAACCAGCGCCGATCACCGCGCCGTTGAGGACCGTGGCGCCCATGCCGATCAGGCAGTCGTCCTCGACGGTGCAGCCGTGCACGGTCGCGTTGTGCCCGACCGAGACGCGCTCGCCGATCCGGACCGGGAAGCCGGGGTCGACATGCACGGTGCAGTTGTCCTGGACGTTGCTGTCGGCGCCGAGCATGATCGGACCGCAGTCGGCGCGCAGCACCGCGTGATACCAGAGGCTCGCGCCGGGGCCCAGCGTCACCTCGCCGACCACGACGGACGTGGGGGCCGTGAAGGCCTCCGGGTCCACCTCGGGGTCCTTGCCGCCGACCCCCGTGATCAACGCTCGCTCTGCCATGACTGTCTCCTTGTCGCGTGTACGCCTGTCGTCGCGTGTACGCCTGCCGCACCCACCCGCACCGTAAGCGATCTCGCGTCACGCCCGCCCTCCGGGTGGGGTGAAGATCACAGGCCGGGGCGGGCACGGCCGGTCCCGGCGCTGAGTACCGTGTCCGGGTGCCTATGAGCAGGAACACGTTCTCATCCCTGGCCGCCGGGCGGCGGCGTCTGGTGGCGCGCGCGGTCCAGGCGGGCTGGCGCTGGGCGCAGCGGGCGGGCGCGGTGACCGCCGAGCGGCCCGGCGGTCTGCGCTTCGGCGCGATCGGCGCGGGTACCCGGCTGGCGTTTCCGCAGGGGACCGTGTTCGGCGAGCCGTGGATCCGGCTGGGGGAGCACTGCATCATCGGCGAGCAGGTGACCCTGACCGCCGGGATGATGCCGGACCTGGACCTCGGGCCCGAGCCGATCCTGCGGATCGGCGACGGCGTCGTGCTCGGCCGGGGCAGCCATGTCATCGCCGACACCACGGTCACGATCGGCGACGACTGCTACTTCGGGCCGTACGTCTATGTCACGTCCACCAACCACAGCTACGACGACCCGCACCAGCCGGTGGGCAAGCAGTGGCCCCGGATGGAGCCGGTGGAGATCGGTCCCGGCTGCTGGGTCGGCACCAACGCGGTGATCCTGCCGGGCGCGCGGCTGGGGCGGAACGTCGTGGTGGCGGCGGGGGCGGTGGTGCGGGGGGAGATCCCCGACCACGCGGTGGTGGCGGGCGCGCCCGCGCGGGTGGTCCGGCGCTGGACGCGGGAGGGCGACTGGGAGCCGCCGCTGCGGACTCCGCCGCCGGTGCCGATTCCCGACGGTGTCACCCCGGAGCAGCTCCTGGCCCTGACTGAACTCCCGGACAGCTGAGCGCGGGGAGCGGGCGTCAGCCTCCCGCCAGGAGGACGGTGCCGAGGAGGGCCAGGCCCGCGCCCGTCGCCTGGACCGGGCGGAGCCGCTCGTGGAGCACGCCGCGCGCGGCGAGCGCGGTGATCACCGGGTACAGCGAGGCCAGCACCGCGGCGACCGTGACCGGACCATTCTGCGCGGCGATCGCGTACGTCCCGTTCGCGGCGACATCGGCGAGGCCCACGAACGCGAGCGCCGGGAGCGACGCGCGGATCAGGCCGAGACCGCCGTCCCGGTCCTGAGGGAGCGCGCGGCCGCCCCGCCGGACCGAGACGTACAGCGCGCCGCCGCCCACCGCCACATTGGCGACCCGCTGGACGAACAGCGCGAGGAACAGCCCTGTGACGGTCGTCGACGCCTCGGCGATCAGCGCCATCACCGAGCCGAACCCGAACGCCGCGACCAGCGTCATCAGCACCGCCTGCCGCTGTACCGGCGCGCCCCGGAACTGCGGCCCGCCCGCCAGCAGTACGCCCACGACCGCCACGCCGATCCCCGCGTACTGCAGCAGGCCTGGCCGTTCGCCGAGGACGAGACCGATCCCCAGCGGCACCACGACCCCGAGCGACCCGAGCGGCGAGACCACGCCCATCGGCCCCAGCGCCAGTGCCTTGTAGAAGGCGAGCATCGCGACCGGGCCCACCACACCGGCCGCCACCGCGAACCAGAGCTTCGGCCCCGCCTCGGTCCAGGCCCCCGTGGCGATCACGATCGCCCCGAGCACCGCCACCGCGATGCACTGCGACACGACCACTACGGTGAGCGCGGGAGTCCTGCGGGCCAGCAGCCCTCCGCCGAAGTCGGCCAGGCCCCACAGGAGGCTGGTGGCCAGCGCGAGCAGTGCGGTCATCGGGGAACCTCGCAGTACGGTGTGGTGAACCTTTGAGTACACCGCACTGTAGTGCAAGGTAATGAACCATAGCATCTAGAATATTGGACGGACTGTGTCGGACCTTGATCAGCTCACCCAGTCGCTCGCGCGCAGCCTCAAGCGCTGGCGCGCCGAGCGCGGCTACACGCTCGAC
This sequence comes from Streptomyces sp. O3, assembly GCF_054788135.1. NCBI lineage: Bacteria > Bacillati > Actinomycetota > Actinomycetes > Kitasatosporales > Streptomycetaceae > Streptomyces > Streptomyces sp. O3. Next base: position 31,198 of record NZ_JBTVYK010000068.1, on the reverse strand, counting down.
GCGCTGGCCGCCCGTGCGGGAGTCAGCCGAGGCATGATCATCCAGATCGAGCAGGCCCGTACGAACCCGAGCGTGGGCATCACGGTGAAGCTCGCGGACGCGCTGGGCATCAGCATCACCACCCTGCTCGACTACGAACAGGGGCCCGAGGTCAGGCTCGTCCCCGAGGAGCAGGCCGTACGGATGTGGTCCACGGAGGCCGGGAGCTGGACCAAGCTCCTGGTGGGCAGCGAGCACCGGGGCCCGTTCGAGCTCTGGTCCTGGCGCCTCGTGCCGGGCGACGCGCACGAGTCCGACGCGCACCCGTCGGGCACGGTCGAGCTGCTGCGGGTCACCGCGGGCGAACTCACCCTGGTCGTGGACGGCGAGTCGTACCCCGTGCCGGCCGGGACGTCGGCCGCGTTCGAGGCGAACGTCGCGCACGCGTACCGCAACGACGGCCAGACGCCAGCCGAGATGACCATGGCCGTGGCCGTTCCCCCGGCGCACCCGCCGGTACATCCGCCCGCGCCCTGAGGCGCCCCGCTGGTCGCGCGGGGTGAGCCGCGGGGTCGCGGCCCTGCGCGTACCGGCCGTCAGCCCTGCGCGTACCGGCCGTCAGGTGCGCCGCGCGCCCAGCTCGATCGCCGGGCAGCGGTCCATCACCATGTCGAGCCCGGCCGCGCGGGTGCGCGCGTACGCGGCTTCGTCGATGACGCCCAGCTGGAACCAGACGGCCTTGGCGCCCACGGCGACGGCCTGGTCGGCGATGTCGCCCGCCTGGTCGCCGTTCAGGAACACATCGACCACGTCGACGGCGAACGGCACGTCCGCGAGGGAGGCGTACCCCCGCTCGCCGTGCACGGTCTGCGCGCGAGGGTGGATCGGGACGACTCGTTTGCCGTGCCGTCTGAGCACCTCGGCGACGCCGTAGGCAGCGCGCTGTGTGTTGGTGGACAGGCCGACGACGGCCCAGGTGTCGCCGAGCTCGTCGAGCACCCGGTCTATGGTCGCCTGGTCGCCGTACACATTCGCCTCCGCTTGGGTCGTGGGCCTGGGCCTGGGCCGTGGGCCGTTTCTGTCCCGGCAACGGCGCGCGCCGCGCGTTGATTCCCGGCCCGCTGCGATTCCCGGCTCACCGCACCGTCTTGGAGTATGGCTCCTGCATATGCCTATTGAAGTGATGGTTCGTCAATTGCCCGCTGTGTCCTGGTTCTTGGCGTCGAGGTCTGTTGACAACCTTCTTCGCTCTGAGCGTTAATGGTCATCTGGCTTGAATGATGTGTCGTTCATGCGCAGAAAGTGGTCGAAATTGGTAAATGTGAGCGGGGAGTGGCACGCCCGGATTTCCGCTGGAGGTAGGCATGGCCCTGCTCGACTCGCTGAACGTTCCCGACTTTCACCTCCCCTTTGAGAGCGCCAAACACCCCCAAGCGGAACAAGCCAATGCGGAGGCTACCTCCTGGGCCCTCGGCCGGGACCTGATCAAGGACGCCGCGGACGACTTCTCGGGCATCGGCTGCGGGCACCTCGCGGCGCGGGTCGCCCACGGAGCGCCGTACCGCGAACTGCTGCTGCTCAGCCAGTGGATGGCCTGGTCGTTCGTCCTCGACGACCAGCACGACCACGTCATCAGGTCGGGGCGGCTGGACACCTGGCGCCCCGTCATCGACGCCATCAACGCACACCTGTCCGACCCCCGGCGACCGGCGCGACGGCACGGGAACGCCCTGGTCGACGGGTTCGCCGACCTGCACGGAGACATCCTCGCCGGAATGCCGCCGGGGATACGCCGCCGCTACCGTGCCCACATACCCGCCATGCTGCGCTCCCTGGACCAGGAGGCCGCCAACCGCGGGAACGCACGGCAGCCGACCGTCGACGAGTATGTGCTGATGCGCCGCCACAGCTCCCAACTGCTGCCTATGATGGACATGGTGGAGGCCTCGCTGGGCATCGAGGTGCCGCAGCAGGTCTACGACAGCCCGACGTTCCAAGCTCTCCTGTGGAGTGCCGTGGACATCATCTCCTGGGGCAACGACGTCTTCTCCCTGCGCAAGGAGCACGCCTGCGGGGACAACAACAACCTCGTCCTGCTGCTGGCGTGGTGGCAGGACTACTCGCTTCCGCGCGCCGTACGCGCCGTCGAGGAACGCGTCAGCGCCCGCCTGAAGGACTTCCAGTCCGCGGCGCGGACGCTGCCGCGGGTGCTGGACGTGCTCCAGGTGACCGACCCGGCGCCGCGCGAGTCAGCGGCGCGGTCGGTGCGCGCCCTGGAGGACTGGATCATCGGCGCCGATCTGTGGCAGCGGCACGAGTGCACCCGCTACAGCGACGAGCGCTGGGTCACCGGAGGCGAAGGCGCGTACACCCGGCCGGACCTGGTGTCCGTGGCATGACGGACGACCGGACCGCGGCCCCGACGGCCGAAACGGCCGCCGCCGAGCCCGCGGTGGCGCCGGGGCGGCTGCCCGTCCTGGGCCACGCGGTGCCGCTGTGGCGCAGCCCGATCGCGTTCCTGGAGTCGCTGCGGACGGTCGGCGGCGTCGTACGGATCGACCTGGCCGCCTGGCCGGTGTACGTGCTCACCAGCCCGGACCTCATCGACGCCGTACTGGTCGGCGAGGCACAGCGGTTCGGGCGCGGCAGGATCTTCGAGAAGCTGCGCCCGGTGTTCGGCAACGGCATCGTGACCACGGACGGGGAGTTCCACCGCAAGCAGCGCCGACTGCTGCAACCGGCGTTCCGCCGCTCCCAACTCACCGCCTACGCCGAGGCGATGGCCCGGCACGCCGAGGAGATGGTCGCCTCCTGGACCGCGGGACAGGAGCTCTCGATGGTCACGGAGATGCGCAGGTTCACGCTGTCCTCCGTCGCGAAGATGATCTTCTCCGGTGACCTGGGCCGCCCCGCCGTGGCGGAGGTGCAGCGCTCGCTCCCGGTCGTTCTGGAGGGCATGCTCGCGCGCGCGGTCATCCCGAAGGCGCTCGACCGGCTGCCGATCCCGCTGAACCGACGGTTCGACCGGGCCGCCGCGGGGCTGCGGCGCGTCATCGACCAGGTGATCGCGGACTACCACACCGAGCGGACGGACCGTCAGGACCTCTTGTCGCTCCTGCTGTCCAGCGTGGACGCCGACACCGGCGAGACGATGAGTGACGAACAGGTCCGCGACGAAGTGATCGCCATCCTGCTCACCGGCACCGAGACCTCGGCCACCGCGCTGTCCTGGATCTTCCACGAGCTCGGCCGTGACCCGGTGGCTCGCGCGCGCGTACAGGCCGAGGTCGACGAGGTCGTCGGCGACCGGCCGGTCCGTCCCGACGACGTGCCCCAGCTCACGTACACGCACCACGTCTTCCACGAAGCGCTGCGGCTGCACTCGCCGTTGCTGTTCACCCGGCGCGCGCTGGCCCCGGTGACCATCGGCGGCGTCGCCATCCCGGACGGAGCCGAACTCGCGTACAGCCCCTACGCGCTCCACCGTGACCCCGCGCTGTTCCCCGAACCGGAGCGGTTCAAGCCGGAGCGCTGGGAGAAGAGCGCACAGCGCCGACCGCACCTCAACAGCTTCATCCCCTTCGGGGCGGGCCAGCACAAGTGCATAGGGGACCGCTTCGCGGCGGCGGAGGTGGTGATCGCCGTGGCGAGCGTGGCGTCCCGCTGGGACGTCGTCCACGCGGAGGGCGTGACCGTACGGGAAGTCGCCGCGGGCATGCCCCAGCCAGACGTCCTGCCCATGATCCCCCGGCAGCGGCGGTGTTGAGCCGACCCAGGGTACGGGCCTGACGGATGCTGGAAGGCGGAGTTCCGAAAAGAGGCCACAACCGGCAACCCTCCGCCGCCGTGGCCGTACACTCGGCCACACGTGCTGAAGGGGCGTTGGGATGACACAGGCACACTCTGCGGAACAGCGGCGATGGGCCGCACCACCCCTACTCGAACGGGAGTCTGAACTACACGCCATCCAGGAGGCGTTGGACGACCTGTGCGGCACGGCGCCCGACGGCTCGGGCACCCGGCGCGGCGGCATGCTCGCCTTCGCCGCACCGGCCGGGCAGGGCAAGACCGCCCTGCTCGCCGAACTCCGCAGGGATGCCGCCGACCGAGGCTGCACCGTCCTGTTCGCGCGGGGCGGCGAACAGGAGCGGCAAGTGCCGTTCCACGTGGTACGCCAACTCGTCCAGCCAGCCCTCGCGTCGCTGAACGACGACGAACGCCGTGACGCGCTGGGCCACTGGTACGGCATCGTGGCGCCCGCGATCGGCCTGACCGCCCCGCAAGGCGGCGCGGCGCCCGACCCGCAGGGTGTGCGCGACGGCCTGGACTGGGTGGTCACCCACCTGTCCGTGCGCAGTGCGCCCGTCCTGCTCGTACTCGACGACGCGCACTGGGCCGACACGGAATCCCTGACCTGGCTGACGGCCTTCGCCGCGCGCGCCGAAGAACTGGCGATGCTGATCGTGGTGGCCCACCGGCCCGACGAACTCGTCGCCGATGCGGCCGCGTTGCAGGCCCTCACCGAACGCCAAGGGGCCCGCCCGCACCAGCTGTCACCGCTCACCACGGGCGCGGTGGCGCGGCTGGTACGGGACGCCCTCGGAGACGAGGCCGACGACACGTTCTGCCGGGAATGCTGGGCGATCACCGGCGGAAACCCCTTCGAGGTCGTCGAGTTGGTCGAGAAGGGCCGCGAACGCGGACTGCGGCCGCTCGTCGAGGACATTCCGCAACTGCGCGACCTCGCCTCCGCCGTCAAGGGCAGCGGCCTCGTGGAACGCCTGGAGCACCTGGGCGCCGCCACCGCACGGCTGGCCTGGGCCGCCGCCGTCCTGGGCAGCGGCATCTCCACGGAGGTCGTGGGCAGTGTGGCCGCGCTCGGCGAAGCGCAGACCGCCGACGCCATCGAGCGCCTGCACGACGCGCGCATCCTGACCTCCCTGCCGCACGTCCGGCGCGAACAGGTCGTGGAGTTCTTCCACCCGCTCGTCGCGACCGCCGTATACCGGTCGATCCCCGCCGGGGTGCGCGTCGCCATGCACGGCGTCGCCGCCCAGGCTCTCATCGACGCGGGCCACGGCGCGGCGGCCGCCGCCCGGCACATGCTGGAGATGCACCCGGAAGGCGACCCGTGGGTCGTGCAGCAGCTGCGCCAGGCCGCCCGCGAGAACTTCTCCGCCGGAGCCCCGGACGCGGCGCTGCGATGCCTGTCCCGCGCGTTGCGGGAACCGCCGGACCTGGAAGACCGGGCCCAGCTGCTGTTCGAGCTCGGCTCGGCCGGTCTGCTGCACGAGCCCATGACCGCGGTGAACCACCTCCGAGCCGCGCTGGAGGAGCCGAAGATCGACCAGCGGCTGCGCGAAGCCGTCGTCTACCGGCTCGCCCAGGCGCTCGCGCACGCCGGCGAGGTGGCCCAGGCCACCGAACTCCTCGCCGCGGAGGCCCGGCACACCACCAGCGCCCGCACCCGCGTCCGCATGCAGGCCGAACAGTTCAAGTGGAACTCGGTGCGCGTGGACGAGCAGGACTCCGCCGCCCGGTCACGGCTGCTGACGCAGTACGCCAAACGGCTCACCGGCCGCGGTGTGGCCGAACGCCACATCCTGGGCCTGCGGGCCTGGGACTGCGTGCGCCGCGGGGAACCCGCGGGCACCGCACTGCACTACGCCGAACGGTCCCTGGAAGGCGGCCTGAGCTGGATCGACCAGGACTTCGGATTCGAGGTGCCGGTCGTCGTCGCGCTCACCTTCATGTACTGCGACCAGCCGGGCCGGGCCGAAGAGCTGTTCCACCACGGCATCGCCGAATTCGAGGCGCGCGGCTGGCGCGGCGGACACCTCTCCTACGCCTACACACTGCTCGGATATGTCTGCTACCGCCGCGGCCGACTCACCGAGGCGGAGGACTTCGTCCGCAACGGCATGCAGATCGCCAACCGCGTGGGCCAGGGCATACCGGCGCAGTGGTACGCGGTCGGCGCGCTCGTGGAGACCCTCATCGCACGGGGACGCATCGACGAAGCCCACGACATCGCCGAGGCCTACGCCTTCGGGAAGGACTTCCCGAAAGCCGTCGTGTACCCCGACCCGCAAGCGGTGTACGGAAAGCTCCTGCTGGTCCGCGGCGAACGCGAGCGGGCCGAACAGCATCTGGCCGCCGCCGGACGGCGGCTCGACCGGCGTGGCATGCGCAACCCCGCCTGGAGCCCCTGGCAGCTCGACCTCGCCGTCGCCCAGGCCCAGCACGACCCCGACCAAGCCCACGACACCGTACGGGAGGCCCTCGCGCGGGCCCGCGCCTTCGGCACACCCAGCGCCAAGGGCCAGGCGTTGCGCGCCGCCGCGGCCGCCGACCCGGCCCGTGCCGTCACCCTGCTCCAGGAGGCCGTCGACCACCTCGAACAGTCCCCGGCCGCCTACGAGCTCGCGCGCGCCCTCGTCGACCACGGCTCGGCCCTGTACGCGGCCGGCCACCTGCACGAGGCCGCCCGCCAGTACTACCGGGGCATGGAAGCCGCCACCGCCTGCGGCGCGGACACCCTGGCCACCCGAGCCCGCACCGACCTGGCCGCCGCCGGAATGCGCCCCCACCACCCGCAGATTCCGGGGCAGGACACCCTGACCGAGGCGGAGAGCGCGGTGGCCCGGCACGCGGTACGCGGGCTCGACAACGAGGCGATCGCGGCCGAGCTCCGCCTGGACGGACTCGCCGTGTCGCGGCTGCTCTGCGCGGTCTTCACCAAGCTGGGCACGGACCGCGCCGGACTGCCCCGCGCACTCGACGGCTGACAGGAGGGGGCGGACCGCTGGTCCGTTGGCTTGGTGATGGCACGGTCCGATCGCTTGAGACTGGGCCAATGGTTCAGGCGCTGGAGGTCGAGTTGAGCCACTGGGCCGCTTGATGCTTTCCTGAGTCCATCGATGGCGCTGCGGGTGGACCCGCGGCGCCTTTGCCATGTGACGAGGGGTGGAGGACCGCGGTCGTGCGGAAGATGTTCGTGGCTCCGGATCCGGGGCTGCTGCGCCTGCGGATCTCGCTGCGCGCCGTGCTGGGAGTCGGACTCGCGGTCGCGGCCGCCGAGCTCGCGGGGCTCTCCCTGACCGCCTCGATCACCGGCGGGCTCGCCGCGCTGCTCGCGCTGTTCACCGTCGCCGACGCCACCGTACGCAAGCAGGCGGTGACCACCGCGCTGCTGCCCGCCGCCGGATTCCCGGTGCTCGCGCTCGCGGCCGCGCTGCACGCGACGCCGCCGCTGCGGGACGCGGCCTTCGTCGCGGTCGTCTTCTGCGGGGTGTACGCACGGCGCTGGGGCGCGCGCGGGCACGCGCTCGGCATCTTCGCCTTCATGCAGTTCTTCGTCGCGCAGTTCCTGCACGCCGTCCCCGGCCAGCTGCCCGAGCTGTACGCCGCCGTCGCGCTCGCCCTCGTCGCGGCGGCCGGCGTGCGCTTCGGCGCCTGGTGCGTCGAGCGGCGCACCCCCCTGCCGACGCCGCCCGCGCCGCTGGCCGGCGCCGGTCTGGAACGCCCCAGCACCCGACAGGCCTTCCAGGCGACCGCCGCCTGCGCCTTCGCGGTCGTCATCGGGCAGCTGGCGTCGGGCGACCGCTGGTACTGGGCCGTCGGCACCGCCTGGTGGATCTTCGTCAACACCGCGTCACGCGGCGAGACCCTGGTCCGCGGCTTCCGCCGGGTGCTGGGCACGGTCGTCGGGATCGCCGCGGGGCTGCTGGTCGCCGTCCCGCTGCACGGGGCGCCCGGACCCACGGCCGCCCTGGTCGCGGTCTGCGTCTTCGGGATCTTCTACACCGCGGCGCCGTCGTACTCCTGGATGATGTTCTTCGTCACGATCATGGCGGGGCTGCTGTACGGGCTGCTCGGCGTACTGAACCCGGAACTGCTGATGCTGCGCTTCGTCGAGACCGGCGTCGGCGCGCTCGGCGCCGCGCTCGCCGTGCTGCTGGTGCTGCCGATCACCACACACGCCGCCACGGAAGCGTGGATCCAGCGCGCCCTGCACCGGGTGCACCGCTGCACCGCCGAGGCCGCCAGACGGCTCGCGGGCGACGACAGCGCCGATCCGACACCGCACGCCGCCGAACTGGAGGCCCTGCTCGGCCGGGTGCGGACCGCCCTCGCGCCGCTGGTCCACCCGCTCAGTCCGCTGCGCGCCCGCAAGGCCCGCGCCCGCCAGATCCTGCTGCTGCTCGACGACTGCGCCCGTGAGGTACGCGGCCTGGCCGTGGTCGCCGCCGACCCGTACGCCTCGCACGACGCCCGCCTGACCGAGGCCTGCCGCCGCGTCGCGGCGGCCCTGGAGACCCTGGTCGACAGCGAGGAGGCGCTCGCGGACTCCTTCGGCCCGCGCCCGGCACGCCGAGAGCACGCGCCCGCCGCCGCGACCTCTTCCGCGAAGACCGCGGAGACACCCGCCAGCCCCGGCGCTGACGGCCACCACCCCGGCGCGGAGGCCGCGCTCGCCCATCTGCACGGTCTGGAGCACGCGCTCACCGGTCTCGCGGCGCCGCTGCGGCGCACCCCCCACCCCGCGCTCGCCGGTACCTGAACCGTTGGTCTAGACCGCCTGCTACCGTCTGCCGAAAACCTGTCGGCGGAGGGGTTCGGACATGGACGGCGGCCGGGCGTACATCGGTTCTTTCACCACGGCGGGCGGCCGGGGCGTCACCACGGCCGCCGTCGACGCGGACACCGGCGCGCTCACCACGCTGCACAGCACGGGCGTCCAGGGCCTCGCCAACCCCTCTTACCTCACGCTGTCGGACTCCCGAGACGTGCTCTACGCCGTCGGCGAGAGCGAGCCGGGCCAGGCCGCGGCCTACGACGTGCGCGGCGCACACCCCGTACCGCTCGGCCCGCCGGTCGCCGTGGGCGGCGCGAGCCCCACCTGCCTCGCGCTCGCGGCGGGCTGTCTGCTCACCGCGAACTACGGCTCGGGCAGCGTGTCCTGGCTTCCGGTGCGCGAAGACGGCCGCCTCGCGGCGGGCGGCGTACTGCGGCACCGGGGCGCGGGCCCCGACCCTGAGCGCCAGCGGGGGCCGCACGCCCACCAGGTGCTGCCCGACCCCAGCGGACGGTGGGTGCTCAGCGTCGACCTCGGCACCGACTCGGTACGCGTCTGCTCCCTGGCCGACGGGGAGCTGCGGCCGCGCCGGGAAACGGCGCTGCGGCCCGGAAGCGGCCCCCGGCACCTGGTGTTCCACCCGCGGGGCGATCTCGCGTATGTGGTGCACGAGCTCGCCCCGACGGTGACCGTCTGTCGCTGGGACGCCCGGACGGGCGACCTGCGGCCGCTCGGCGAGACGGCGCTGCTGCCGCCGGGCGCGGACACCGGCGCCGCGTACCCGTCGACGGCGGCGGTCGCCGCCGACGGAAGGTTCCTGTGGGCCGCCACGCGCGGCCCGGACGTGATCTCGGTGCTCGCCCTGGACGGGGACGGCGTACGGCCGAGGCTCGTCACGACGGTGGCCTGCGGAGGCCACTGGCCGCGCGACCTCGCGCTGCACCCCTCGGGGCGGTTCCTGTACGCGGCGCATGAGCGCTCGGGCGACGTGACCTGGTACGCGGTCGACCCCGACTCGGGTACGCCATCGCGGTCGGGGTCCGTCGCGCTGCCCGCGGCGTCCTGCGTGGTGTTCGGCTGAGACGCGCCGTGCGCGCCGGTGCGACCCGGACCCTGGAGCGCCGACGCGGCCCGGACCCTGGAAACAGCGCGGGACCGGCTCCGCCGGAGCCGGTCCCACGTGTCTGTCGGTGCGGTCCGGGTCTTACCGGGCGGGCGCGCCCGACTGCTGCGGGGTGATGCCCAGCGTCGTCATGTACTGCGACAGGGCCAGCTTGCCGATCGCCGGGTAGGCGCCCAGCGCCTCGGCCGCGGCGCAGCCCGCTTCCTTCGCGGCCACGTCGAGCAGCCCCTCGTCGACCTCCGGGCCGATCACATGCGGCGCGAGCGCGAGCTGGGTGGAACCCGCGCCGCGCAGCTGCTCGGCGATCGCCGCGACCGCCCCGTCCTGGTCGAGCGCGGCCGCCATCACCGGCACCGCGAGCCGCGCGGCCAGCAGCATGCCGGAGATCCCGGCCGCCTGCACCGCCTCGTCGCCGCCCACCGTGGCGAGGATGATGCCGTCGGCTGCGGTCGCCACGGTGAACAGCCTGGCCCGGTCGGCGCGGGCGAGCCCGGCCTCGGAGAGCCGTACGTGCAGAGCCTCGGCGAGCAGCGGGTGCGGGCCGAGCACATCGGTCAGTTCCGCGGGGGCGCCGCTGTCCGTGACGGCCTGCCGGATCTGGTCCGTCAGGGCGCTGTCCGGGCCGACCAGCAGCGGCACCACGACGGCGACCGGACCCTCGGGCTCGGCTGCCTCGCGACCGGCCGCGACGGCCTGCTCATAGCGGGCGGTGCGCTGCTCGGCGGCGTGCGCGAGCACGGACCGCAGGTGCGGGTACTCCGCGTCGTCGCCGTTGAGGTAACCGATCTTGGCGTCCATGCCGGGCAGCTCGGAGCGGGCGATGCTCACGACCTCCTCGGCGAGACTCCGGGTGGCCGTGCTGGGCGCGCCGGGCACGGCGAGAACGAGAGCGGGTGCTCCCTCGGGAGCCACCGCGGGTTCCGGACGGCGGTGCCGACCGGGCTGTCGGGGTCGCGGCATTCGTACGGGCAGGCCGGAAGCGGGCCCATTGGGGGAGCTCATGGCGCCGCATGCTACTGGTTTCGCGGGTTGCCCCGTTTAGGGAGGGCCCATGTGTGCGGTTTCCGTCCGGAATTTTCCGCTCTGGGCAGGAAGGGTCAACTGTCGTTTTCCCCTGGTGTGTACAACAGGTGCGGATCGCGGGGCAGCGTCGTGCCGCCGCGCGCGAGGTCGGCGGCGATCCGTACGGCGCCGTCCAGCGGATCGCCGGCGGCGGGCACCAGGCGAGCGTGCGGCAGCTGCCCGGCGAGCTCGGCGCGCAGCGGCGCGAGGAGAGGCTCGCCCAGGCGGAGCAGGCCTCCGGTGAGCGCGACTTCCGGCGGCGGGCCGCCGGTGCCCGGTTCCGGGTACCTGTCACCGTCTCCGGCCCCCTCACCGCCTGGGCCCGGACACACGGCGGCCGCCGCCGCGGCGATGTGCCGGGCGGCGTCGCCCAGGATGCCGACGGCGACCGGATCGTGCCCCTCCGCCGCGCACTGCGCGACCTGGGGGGCGAAGGACGCCAGTACGGCGGGCCGGTCACCGCGCGGGTAGAGCCGTCCGGGCAGTTCGGACGGCGGCCCGAAGAACTCCCGGACGCGGGCCAGCAGCGCCGGTGAACCGCCGCGCCGCCCGTCGTACGCGCGCATCGCCGCCTCGAGTCCGGCCCGGCCGATCCAGGCGCCGCCGCCGCAGTCGCCGAGCAGATGCCCCCAGCCGTCGGCCCGCCGCCACCGGGTGAGATCGGTCCCGAGCGCGACCAGGCCGGTGCCCGCCGCGACGACCGCTCCAGGGCGCGCGCCGAGCGCCCCCGCGTACGCGGTGACGGCGTCGGCGGCCAGCGCCAGGCGCCGCACCCCGAGCGCGTCGGCCAGCGCCGACGGCAGCCTGGCGCGCAGCTCCCCGCCGAGCGTCGCCATCCCGGCGGCGCCGATGGCGACCGCTCCGACCACGGTGCGGCCGTCCGTCGCACCGTGGCCGGACGTGCGGGGCGGCGCGCCCGAGACCCGTTCGATCAGCCCGAGCGCCATCGGAACCAGCTGCTCCAGCAGATGGTCCGCGTCGATACCGCCGGGCCCGGTCCGCACCGGCTCCTTCGACGTGACCGTCTCCACCGGCCGCGGCCCGTCCCGGACACCCAGCGCGACCCGTAGCCCCGAGCCCCCCGAATCCACACCGAGCACACAGGACGTCCCCCCGTCCTCCGGACCGACGCCGGGGCGGGACTGCGGCTTGATCACTGGACGCGGCAAGCTCCTCAACCTTCCGGTGACGACGAGAAGGAAGCGTAGCGCCGAGCGGCGGCGCCGGGTACGGGAGCTTCGCCGTTGTGCGGGACCCCGGCGTGGGCCAGTAGAGTGACGCGTTGTGGCACCACGACCCTTGAGTGAACTTGTCGAAGCGGGCTGGGCGAAGGCCCTGGAGCCCGTGGCCGGGCGGATCGCGGGCATGGGGGACTTCCTCCGGGCCGAGATCTCCGCTGGCCGGACGTATCTCCCGGCCGGGGCACATGTCCTGAGGGCCTTTCAGCAGCCCTTCGACGACGTCCGCGTCCTGATCGTCGGCCAGGACCCCTACCCCACGCCGGGGATGGCCATCGGGTTGAGCTTCGCGGTGGCGCCCGAGGTGCGCTCGCTGCCGGGCAGTCTGGAGAACATCTTCCGTGAACTGCATACGGACTTGGGGCTGCCGAGGCCGTCCAACGGCGATCTGACGCCGTGGACCGAGCAGGGGGTGCTCCTGCTCAACAGGGCGCTGACCACGGCCCCCAGAAAGCCCGCCGCGCACCGGGGCAAGGGCTGGGAGGAAGTGACCGAGCAGGCCATCAGGGCGCTGGCCGCGCGCGGGACGCCGCTCGTGTCGGTGCTGTGGGGCAGGGACGCGCGGAATCTGCGGCCGCTGCTCGGTGACCTCCCGGCGATCGAGTCCGCGCACCCGTCACCGATGTCGGCGGACCGCGGCTTCTTCGGCTCGCGGCCGTTCAGCCGGGTCAACGACCTTCTGGCACGGCAGGGCGCGCAGCCGGTGGACTGGCGCCTGCCGTAGCGCGCGTACGCCCTGACCGCGCGTACGCCCTGACCGCGCGGGCGAACGGCGGCGCGGTCAGGGCGGGTTCGGGCGGCGCGGTCGCGGCGCGCGGTCAGACGCCGGGGCCCGGACGCCCGCGCGACGGCGGATCGCTGCCGACCGTGTCGCGTAGCGACAGCGCCGCCCGGTTGCCGTACGGCACCTCGACGTCGGCGATGGTCCAGCCGGGCACGCGCCCCCGCTGGCCGCCGCGGCCGACGTAGTGCGTGGCGGGGTCGCCGGACAGGCCGATGCCGACGCCCTTCAGATACGCCTCCTTCCGGGTCCAGATCTCGGCGAACGAGGCGGGCCGTTCGGCGGCGCACAGCGCGGCCAGCTCCGCGGCCTCCCGCGGGTGCAGCACCTCGGCGGCCTCCGCGACGGTCTCGGCCGTCGGCACCGCCTCCACGTCGATCCCGACCGGGGCGCCCGCGAAGGCCAGCAGGCTGAGGTCACCACTGTGCGAGAGCGAGAAGTGCAGCGTGCTGCCGGGCACGACCGGCCGCCCGTGCGGCTCGCCGCAGCCGGGGCACGGCGCCCGCGCGATCGTCACCTGGCGCGGGGCGCAGCCGAGATAGCCGCCGAGCAGGCGCCGCAGCGCCACATGGGCGGCGAGGTAGCGGGACCGGTCCAGGCCGTGCGCGAACTCGGCGGCGCGGGCCTGTTCCCCGGCGTCCAGCAGTTCCCGGGCGAGCCCGGCGGCGCTGGCGCCGTGCCGGGCGGCGTCCACCAGCCATACCTCGGCCCGGCCGGGACCGGGCGGCCGGACCGGACGCGGGCAGCCGTGACCGGCGGGCAGCACGGCCGGTACCAGCGGCCGCGGTGACTCGGCGGCCGTCGGCGGGACTACGCGGTGGGTGGGGTCGATGGCGAGAACGGCGTTCATGGATCACCTCAGAGAGAATCAGAGGGAAGCCGATGCGGTTCCGGTGGCGGGGGAGCGGTCGTCGGCCGGGGCGCCGACCGTGACGAGATCGTCTTCGGAGGCTTTGGAGATCCCGAGCCCTGCCGCGCCTTCGGGCGCGGGGCTCTCAGCGGCGGGCGTCGCGTTCGTCTCGGTCGCCTCGGGCGTCGCGTTCGTCTCGGGCGTACGGTCTTCGGGCGTACGGTCTTCTTCCGTCGCGAGGCCCTCGACCACCGTGTCCTCGGCCGCGGCGTCCTCGGTCGGTGGGTGGCGCAGCGACAGCAGCGCGCTCACCGGGGAGATACAGGCGACCAGCCCGCACAGCAGCCAGGTGGCGGAGACCCCGAGCAGCAGCGAGACGCTGCTGAACAGCGCGATCGACGCCGGGCCCGTGCCGATGCCAGCCAGGGACAGCGTCGACATCGCGGCACCCATCCGATCGCGCGGCGCGGACTGTTGGTACACCGTCACCATCGCGGGGCCGTTGAACCCGGAGAGTACGCCGACGGCGGCCGCCACCGCGCACAGTCCCACGACCGAGGGCAGCAACGCCATGGTGAGGATGCCCGCGGCGATGCCCGCGCCGGTGATCACCAGCCGCACGAACAGCGGTATCCGGTGAGCCAGTACGGCGCCCAGCGCACTGGACGCGAGGGCGCCGACGCCGAACGACGCGACCACCAGCCCGACGACCGTGACCTTCCAGCCACGCTCGTCCACCAGCAGCGGAAGGGCCACCTCCAGGGGCCAGTTGAACGCCAGGTCCAGTGTGAAGGCCGCCACGAACATCCAGCGCAGGCGCGGCAGCTGGGCCAGCAGCCGCAGGCCGTCGGCGGAGCGCCGGACCAGCGACTCGCCACCCTCCCGGACGGGCCGCGGCAGCCCGCGGGTGACGTACTGCAGGCAGCACAGCCAGGCGGTGCAGGTGCCCGCGGTGACCAGCATGGCGTGGCCGAGGTGTCCGGTGGCCGTCAGCCAGGCGCCGACCGGGGCGCCGGCCACCGGCGCCAGCCGGACGACCATCGCGTACAGGGAGTTGGCGCGCGCCAGGTGGTCCCGCTTGGCGAAGTGCGGCATCAGCGAGGACGACGCCGGGCTGCCGAGGCCCAGCAGGCTGCCCTCCAGCGCGCCGATCACCGCCAGCGGCCAGAGCTGGTCCACGGTGAACACCGTCGCCGAGCCCGCCAGCAGTACCAGCACACGGGCGCTGGTGGTGCGCAGCAGCACGAAGCGCGGGCCGAGTATGTCGGCGAGGGCACCGCCGAAGATCAGCATCAGCGCGCGCGGCAGCGAGGAGGCCAGCAGCACCACGGTGACTCCGGTGGTGCCGCCGAGCTGCACCGCGGTCCAGGCCATGGCGACCAGCAGGACGAAGCTGCCGCCTTGGGCGAGCGCCTGGCCGCCGACCAGTACGCCTACCCGGTCCCACTGGACCTGAGGCGGCGGGGCGGGGGCCGACGCCGGATCGGCGGACGGATCGGATGGATGACGCATCGGGGGTACCTGCCTTTGCTCGCCGTGATAAGGGATCAGACGGATGGGGAGAGGGGGAGGTGAGGGGTATGAGGGGATAGGCGTGATCGGGTCCGGCGGGGCTGTCGCCCTCTTCCGCCGGACCGGTCTAGGGCGGCGGACAGACGCGGACGCGTACCGTGCGCGGTCCGCCGCGCAGAGCGGCGCTCACGGCTCGGGTCGCGGCCAGCCGCTGCGCGCGAAGGAGCGCGCGGCGCGCGGGTCCCGTCATCGGGCCGCGGCACCGGACGGTGATCTCCAGACGCCCGCCGAGATGGCCGTAGCCGAAGGACGTCAGCGCCAGGACCGCCGCGCGCGCGGCCTCCTGGGCACAGGCCGACCGGACGGTGACCGGCGGCAGCGCGGACGGCACGAAGCGCGCCTGCACACTGCCGCCCGGCAGCCGCCGCCCGCACACGGTGCGGCGTGGGCGCGGCGGCCGACGGCGGTCGGCCGACGCCGGGGTCAGCATGACACCGCCCCGGTCGACGGCGTCCGGGTGCGCGCCCCGGACGGCGGCCAGGCGAACAGCCGCAGCGGCCCCGGCGTCCGCGTGGCGGCGGCGACCGCCGCCACATAGCCGGGCGGCGCGGGCAGGTCATGCAGGAACCAGCGGAAACCACGGGCCGCCACCGGACCCGGTCGCAGCACCGGCAGCCGCAGCCCTTCCAGCAGACGCCCGCCGACAGACTTGACGCAGGCCTCCTTGCGGGCGAGCAGCCGGTGGTACGCGGTGCGCCGACCGTGCGGACCGCGGGCCGCGGCCACCGCCGCGGCCTCGTCGGGCGGCAGATACCGCAGGGCGAGCGGCAGCGCGCCACGGACGCCGTCGCCGACCCGTTCGATGTCCGCGCCGACCGCCGCGCCACGGGTGACGGCCAGCAGCGCGTAGCCGCCCGAACGGCTCAGGCTCCAGTGCCAGTCGCGGAGTTCGCCCGCGAAGACCGGTTTGCCGTGTTCCGTGGTCGTCCAGCGCAGCGCGGCCGGCGGCCGACGCAGATAGCCGCCGAGTACCGTACGGACCGCGGCATGGGCCACGGTGAACCTGCGCGCCGTGTCCGGATCGCGCAGGGCCCGCGCCCGGTCCAGCTCCGCCGTGCTCAGCACCGCGGACGGCGTGGCCGACGGCGCGCCGGGTCCGGCCACGGCACTGGGCGGGCCGTCGTCCAGCGGGATCAGCCAGAGGTCGATGCCCGGCGGTACGCCCGGCGCGGCGGCCGGGGCGCGGTAGCCGGAGACCGGGGTGTCAGGCCGCGTGGGCACGGCGCTCACCTCCCCGTTCCTGGAGACGGGCCTGGGCGATGCCGAGCCGTTGGACGTTGGAGGTGCCCTCCATGAACTCGAACGCCCGCGCGTCACGCGTCCACTTGTCGAGAAGCGGGTGCTCCCAGCGCGCGCCGGGCCCCAGCGCCTGGGCCGCCCGCGCCGTCACCTCCTCGGCGAGACGGGTGGCGCGGAGCTTGGCGGCGGAGGCCGCCGTGCCCGAGCCGGGGTCGCGGTCGGCCGCCGCGGCCGCCGCGGCCACCATCGCCCGTACGCCGGTGAGCCGCCCGTGGAAGTCATGCGCCCGGTAGCCGCGCAGCGCCCCCGGAGCGGTCCGCAGGTTTTCCTCGGCGTAGTCGTGCGCGGCCTGGGCGACGCCCAGGGCCAGCGCGGCGACCACCGGGCGGAAGCGGTTGAAGGTGCGGGTCGCCGCCCACATGCCGCGCCGGGTCGCGCTGCGGTGTCGGCCGAGGATGTCGTCCTCGGTCACCGGCACCCCGGACAGCCGCAGTTCGCTCAGCTCCAGGCCGCGCACCCCGAGGGTGTCCAGGGGCGTCGCCGTGAACCCGGTCCGGTCGGTCTCCAGCAGCACCGCGGCCAGGCCCAGCGGCCCCGGCCGTCGGCGGGCGAAGACGACCCCGACGGCGGCTCGCGCCCCGTTGCCGATGAACCGCTTGACGCCGGTCAGCCGGAGCCCGCCGTCGGGGGCGTCGACGAGCGCCGTACGCATCGACGCCGGGTCGGAGCCGTGCTCCGGCTCGGTCATCCCGAAGAACGTCCAGACGGGTTCGGGCCTCGCGAGCAGCCCGTAGTAGCGCTCCCGCTGCCCGGCGTCGGCGAGTTCGGCGATCATCCGGCCGGACATCGCCGGGCCCGGCAGTCCGAGTGCGACGCCCGCGTCGGCGCGTGCCAACTCCTCCCAGATGACGGTCTGTTCGGAGCAGCTCTCACCGGTGACGGGCTGGCCGTCCACCCGTATCGGCGTCGGACGGCACTCCGCTGGCAGCCCGGCGAGCTGCCGCCAGGGCAGGGACTCGGACACCAGGCCCGGCAGCAGCGCCGGGTCGCGGTCCACCGTCAGCGACACCTCCCGCAGCGGCCGGGCCAGTTCCCGGACGGCGGCACGCAGCCGGTGGGCGGGGACGGCGGGCGGGGCGGGGACGAGAGCGGGGGCGGGGGCGGCCATCACGGCTCCTCGGTCGCGGCGTCGGCGGGGGAGTAGACCTCGGCGAGCAGTTCCGAGGCGCGCACGGTGCTGCCCGGACCGTCGGTCAGGAATCCGTGGGCGCCGTACAGCTGCAGGCAGATCCGTCCGCAGGCGTCGACGGCCCGGTGCGCCCGGCGGAGCGCGGCCGGGGCGTCGACGTCCGCGGCCAGGGCGCGGGCCTCGGCCAGTGCGGCGGCGGCCTCGCCGACCATGCCGCGGACCATCGGCAGCGACAGGACGGCGACGGCGCCCGAACCCTGCCGTACGGTGCGGTCCCGGAGCCGGTCGGCGGCGGTGCGCAGCAGGGCGTCGGCGGTGCCGAGCCGGACGGCCAGCAGCCCGGCCGCCCAGGCGGCGCCGTCGGCGCCCGGCGCCGGGCCCGCGCCGTCGATCCGCAGAGCCTCCAGCCAGCCGTCCGTGTGGCGCGGCCCGCCGCGCACCCGGCCCAGCCGCTCCAGGGAGGCGCCGGAGGTGCGGGCGCGCGGCCCGTCCGGGGAGGTGTAGCGGGGTTCGGCGGCGAGCGTGGCGGGCACCAGCAGATGCCCGCCGGGCCCGGCGGGCAGCACCGCGGGGGTGACCGTGCGATGCAGGGCGAGCAGCGCCGGGACGAGCCCCTCGTCACGGGCGAGCGCGGCGAGCTGGGCGACCGACGGCGCGGGCGCGGGCGGTGAGGACGTCGACGGCGGTGACGTCGACGGTGGGGCGAGCGGGGTCATGTCACAAGCTCCTTCTCCGGCGCGGGCCACGGGACGTCCGCAGACGCGCCCGGAGTGCGGACGTGCGGGTCCAGGGCCGCCTTCGTCCAGGTCAGCGGCACCGCGCAGTGGTAGGGCAGCGCCGGGTCGCGGTCGGCCACCAGCACCGTCGCGCCGTCGTCGGGACCGGTCGCGGCCCACCGGGCCAGCTCGGCCCAGACGCCGGTGGTCGGCAGCAGCGGATCGGCGGTGACCAGCCGGACGCCGGGGGCCGGGGCGAGTTCGGCGAGTCCGGTCCCGGCGAACACCGTGCGGGCCGGGCCGTACCCGCCGAGACACGGCTCGGGCGGCGGCCCGGCGGCCGACGGGTCGCCCCGACGGGCCGCTACGGATATCCGGACCGGGCCGAGCCGGGGACCCGGCCCCGCGTCGGCGGCCAGCAGCAGCGCCACCGCCGACGCGGCGCCGGGGCGCTGCCCGCCGACCGGGCAGGGCGGCAGGGTGGGCTGCTCCAGCGCCAGCACCAGGGCCCGGCGGCTCCGGCCGGTCGCCAGCCGTGAGGCGGCGATCCGCAGCGCGGTGAACGGCGCGGCGGGGCCCTGCTCGGACACCCCGAGCACCAGCGGGTCGGTGCCGGTCAGGTGCGCCAGGACGGAGCCCGGCATGGTCTCGTGACGCCAGTCGGGCACGCCCATGGCGAGCACGATCAGGTCGAGGCCGGCCAGCGTGCCGGGGCCGAGCGACCGGGCCGCGGCCCGGACCATCTCCTGGTAGCCGACCGCGTCGTCGGGGAGCCAGTCGGGCAGAGCCCGACCGGCCATCTCGTCCCAGTGGGATCGGGCCGCGTCCAGTTCGGCCGCCGAGGGCCCCGGCAGGTCCGCGGCATCCGCGGGAAAGGTCAGGGTGAGGGCGCGTTCCAGACGGGGGGCCACGGCGTCAGCACGTCGGCCGCGGCCCGCCTCCGGGCGCTGGAAGGCAGGCACCGGTCACCGGATCTCGGTGACGTAGCCGGCGAGCGCGCCGACCGTCTCCAGGTGGTGCTGCTCCAGGCTCTCCGGGTCGACCTCCAGGCCCAGAGTGTCCTCCAGCGTCATCAGCAGGGTCAGCACACTGGTGGAGTCCAGGTGCAGCTCGTCGAAGAGCCGGGTGTGCTCGGTGGCGTCCGGCAGCGGCTCGCCCAGTACCTCGGACAGGGCCTCGATGAGGGTGTTCACCAGCTCCTGCTGGTCGGTGTGCGCGGCGACGGCGGTCATGGGATTCTCCTTGGCTCGAATGGTGTGCAGCGGTGTGCAGCGGTGTGGAACGGACAGCGGGTCGGGTTTCGGGGGGCGACGCGAGGGGACGACGCGGGGAGGGAAGCAGGTCCTAGGCCGCCGCGTCCGCTTCGGCGCCGAAGTCGTGCAGGATCTGGTGGCCGAGCATGCTCTCGGCGTCGTCCCGGCTGCGGATCAGCCGGGCCCGGCCGTCGTGTACCAGCACCTCGGCCGGGTAGCCGTGGCTGAGGAAGTGCACCGGCGACGCGGTGGGGCCGTACGCGCCGGAGCGGGACACCCCGATGAGGTCGCCGGGAGCGAGGTCGGCGGGGAGCCGCACGGCCTTGCCGACGGTGTCGTTGGGGGTGCACAGCGGACCGGTGACGTTCCACTCCGTGTCCGGCGCCGTCGCGGCCCGGCCCAGCAGCCCCATCGGGAAGTTGCGCTTGACGAAGGAACCGATGCCGACCGCCGCCATGTGGTGGTTGGTGCCGCCGTCGGCGACCGCGAAGCGCTCGCCCATGGATTCCTTCACATAGCGCACCCGCGTCACATAGGTGCCGCTGTGGCCCACCAGATAGCGGCCCAGCTCCATCACCAGCCGGGTGTCCGGGTGGTGTGCGGCGAAGGCGGCGAACAGCGGGTTGACCAGAGTGGCCACCTCCGCCGCGTCCAGGTCCTGCTCGCCGGGGAAGTAGGCGACGCCCAGGCCGCCGCCGACGTCCACGGTCTCCAGCGGCACGCCCAGGTGGTCCGAAAGCCGCTCGGCCAGGTCCAGGATGCGCCGGGTGTTCTCCTCGATGACAGCGGCGGACAGGATGCGGGTGCCCAGATACACCTGGAAGCCGCACAGCCGGACCGCGCGGTGCCGGGCGGCCAGCTCAGGGGCGTCCCACAGGGCCTGCTCGTCGATGCCGAACTGGCGGGGCTTGCCGCCCATGGTCAGCCCACCGCCCTTGACCGCGAAGCCGGGGTTGACCCGCAGCACCACATCGGCCGTGCGGCCCAGCTCCCCGGCCAGCTCGTCGATCAGGGCGAGCTCGCCGAACGACTCGCAGATCAGGGTGATGCCGTCCTTGAGACAGGCGGTGATCTCGGCGCGGCTCTTGCCGGGGCCCAGGAACAGGGTCTGGTCGGCGGGGACACCGGCCCGTCGCGCGGTGACCAGCTCGGTCAGCGAGGACACCTCGGCGCGCGCGCCGAGGGAGTGCAGCAGCGCGCAGACGCTGACGTTGGGGTTGGCCTTGAGCGAGTAGAACATCTCCACAGCGGGGTGCAGCAGCTCGCGCAGCCGTCCGAACTGCCGGGCGATGACCTCGCCGTCGTAGACGTACAGCGGGGTGCCGAAGCGCTCGGCCAGTTCCCCGATGCCGATGCCCTGGACGGTGAACGGTCCGGCGGGGGCGGGCGGTCCGGGAGGCGGCGGGGTGCGCCGCGCGGCGCCCGCGCGGGGGGTGCCGGGTGCGGGCCGTGGGGTCGGTTCAGACATGGTCGGGCTGTTCCTTCCGCAGTCGGGTGGCGATGGTGGCGTCCAGGGCGTCCAGTTCGGCCTGGTCGGCGGCGATCAGCAGGCCGTACAGGCGGCCTTGGTGCGGGCGGCCGTCGTCCGCGGCGGCGGCGTTGACGGTGGCGAAGTTGTTGACCAGCAGGCCGCGCCCGGTGTCCGGGGTGAAGAGCAGCCCGCCGAGGGTGCGGCGCAGCCAGCCGAAGTCCCGGCGGCCCGCGAGCCGTAGCTCGTACTGGCGGGCCAGCCCGACCGTGCCGGGCGGCATGAAGCGCTCCTGCAGACCGGTCTGGTACGTCGACATGTTGTTACGGGCGTTGATCTCCAGCACCGGCAGCAGTTCCTCGCTGGTGGTGACGATGGCGTCCACGCCCACCACGCCGTGGAAGCCGTCGGCGGCCATCCGCGCGCCGATCCGCCCCGCGTACTCCTCCACTTCGGCGCGGTGCCGGTCGCTGATCCGGGCCGGGAAGCGGTGGCCCTTGTGCACGCCCTTGTCGGTGAGGGCTTCCTTGACGAAGTCGAACCGGACCGCGCCGTCGACGCCCACCGTGAAGTGGTAGTTGAGGTCGACGGCCTTGTCCGCCCACTCCTCGACCACCAGCGACAGCCAGGGGCTGCCGGTCTTCGCCGCGGTGCGCTGGGTCATCCGGACCAGCTGGCGCATCCGCCGCTCGTCGTCGATCACCACGATGCCCTTGCCGGACACTCCGTAGGCGTCCTTGACGCCGACGCGCCGCCCGGCGGCGAGCGAGGTGGCGACGGCCTCTTCGGCGACCTCGGCGAACTCCTCGACACTGGAGCAGGTCCAGCCGCGCGCCTGCGGCAGGTCCAGGGAGTGCGCCAGCCGCCGACTGTAGATCTTGCTGTTGACGGTCTTCACCAGCGAGGCGGGCGGCAACGCCGACCGCAGGCCGGTCTGTTCGCACAGCCGCTCCTCGACGGCCGACATGCCGTGCGGCCACAGCCGCGCGCCCGTGTGCGCCAGCTCCCGCAGCCGCTCCTGGAGCAGGGGGGAGTCCACCGCGTCCTGACTGACCGTACGGGCCGGATCGTTGACGTCGGTCACCAGTACGCCGGGCAGATGCAGGCCCAGTTCCCGGAGGTAGTCCAGATAGCCCGCGTCCGGCGCGGACTTGAGGATCACCTGGTCGTCCTCCCCGGCCAGGAGCAGGGTGAACTCGTCCATCCGGTTGACGATCGCGGCTGACGCGCGTCCGCCCACGGAGGGCAGGCCGGTCTCGCCCTTGGCCCATTCGTCCTCGACCTCGAAGTTGCCGAGCAGGACGAAGGGGGTTTCCGGGGGCTGGGCGCAGGCGTGCTTGACGCCCTGGGTGAAGGTCAGGCTCTGCGGGAGCGGAGGCATGGCGGGTCCTTGGGTCGGGGACGGTGGAGGTCAGTGGCGGAAGACCGCGGCGGAGTAGGTGGCGCCCAGGCCGACGCCGACCATCAGATAGAGGTCGCCCGGCGCCAGCAGCCCGCGGCCGGTGGCGGTCACCCAGTTGAGGTAGCTGTCGGCGGCGAAGCAGTGGCCGGTGACCGGCACGTTGTCCAGCAGGATGCGCTCCGGGTCCACGTCGAGACCGTGCTCCTCGCAGAGCTTGTGCCACACCGTGGTGTTGACGTTGTGCGGCAGGATCAGCGCGAGGTCGCGCAGCGCGACCCCGGCCGTGTCGGCGGCCTCCTCGATGGTGGACCTGAGGGCCTCCTGGTGATCCGCGAAGAAGCCCTGGTCCACCGGTACCGGCGGAATGGCCGAGTAGCCGCCGCGGGTGTGGGCGACATAGCTCAGCAGCTGGTCGCGTTCGCCGTCGGGGGCGACCAGGACGGCGGCGGTGGCCGCGCCCAGCACCGTGCTGCGCGGGATCAGCTGCATGCCGGACGACGTGGGGTGCTCGCCGGTCAGTACGAGGCCGAGCGCGTCCGGGTCGCCGTCCGCGGCCAGCAGATCGCCGACCAGGTGGACCGCGAGGAGCCCGGCCGCACAGGCGTGCTGGGTGACCGTGAACGCCACCGCGTTCGGCAGGCCCAGCTCCCGGCAGAGCTGCTCCGGGGGCTGCCCGTCGGTGACGGCGTGGTTGGTCATGCTGCGGGCCAGCGCCACATAGCGCACCCGGTGTTCCTGGCCGCGTAGCTTCGTCAGCTGTCCGGCGGCGGCGGCGTGCAGCTCGTACAGCGCGCTGTCCGGGGCCCGGTGCACCTGGTCGAGGCCGAAGAAGCGGCGGAACAGCCGCAGTTGCCGATGTTCCTCGGGCCCGGCCACCGACTCGATCGGGACCGGGTCGGGCGGCAGATGGCAGGCGACGTCGAGAAGCGCGGTCATGATCTCTCCCAGGGGAAACGGCGGGCGGGCCCCGGCTGCTCGGGACCGGCGGCGGGCGTGCCGCCGGTGGGCGTCGTGGCGTCCGGCTCCGGGGTCCGTGCGCCGGTGGCGCCCGCGTACGGCCCGCCGGCCGGCTCCGGCCACCACAGGTCATCCGGGTCCAGGTCGTCGGCGCGGTACTTGCCCACGGCGCTGACCAGCAGCCGGATCTCCAGGGCCAGGGCCTCGGCCAGCCGGACGAGACCCAGCTCCGGGTCCTCGTCCACCGCGAGCAGCGCCGCGCGCCCAAGACCGACCGCGCGGGCGCCCAGGGCCAGTGCCCGGACCGCCCGGCCGCCTTCCCACATGCGCCCGGTGGCCAGCAGACACCGGCCGGTGGCGTCGATCCTGCGCAGGCACTCGCCCAGCGGCAGCCCTACTTGGTCGAGAAAGACCCGCGGGGCCCAGCCGGTGCCGCCCTCGGCGCCGTCCACCGTCACCGCGTCCGCCCCGGCCTCCCAGGCGATCCGCGCGGCCCGCGCCACATCCCGCCCCGGATGGAGCTTCAGCCAGATCCTGGCCAGCGGGAAGTTGTTGCGCATGAAGCGGAGCTGCTGGCGGACGATCTCCTCGGTGAACGTGCCCGGAGTGGCGCAGCGCAGCCGCCGCGCGTCCTGCTCCCCGAACACCGGGCGCACCGTGAACCGGTCCTCGAGACCGGCCGCGTCGTCGCCGAGCACGGTCATGCCGCCCAGGCCGGGCTTGGCGCCCTGGCCGATCTTCAGCTCGAACGCCATGCGGCCGGACTCCAGCAGCGGCAGTGACGCCGGGTCGCTGTAGACGAGGTTCCACACCTCGCTGTCGGCGTCCTCGGTGGACTGCTGCACGACCACGCCGCCCACCTGGTCCGCGAGCTGCTCGGCGTACGCGGCGATGCGGGCCGGCAGCGCCGAGCGGGAACCGTCGTCGGCCGCGCGGCGGTAGCCGTGCACCGGGACCATGTTCTCGCCGATCACCATGGGGATGCCGAGCCGGGCCGCCTGGCGGCTCGCCGCGAGCGACAGATCCCCGGAACCGGCGCTGGTGGAGCCGAAGGCGGAGAGGAACAGCGGCAGCGGGCTGTGGAACCCGCCGACAGCGGTGGCCAGTTCGACGTCCTCGTACTGCGGCTCGCGGCCCAGCTCGACCAGCTTCTCCAGCCGCCTGGGCATGAACACCGGGGGCACCAGGCGCGACTGGTCCAGGGCGTCGGGCACAGGCCCGGAGCCGGGCCCGGCGGCCACGCCGGGTGCGCGGCCGATGTCGCGGGATCCGGCGTCACCCGCCCCGTACAGTCGGCGACCGTAGCCGTCGGCGGGCGGGAACACCTCGGCCGTGCCGTGCCGGGCACGGGCTCTGACCTCGTCCTCCGGGAAGCCGGCCGCGGCCAGCGCGTTCGGGGTCACGGCGCCAGCACCCCCGGCAGCTTCGGGTAGGCCGAGACCTGCCAGAGCGCGTCCAGCCCGGTCAGAAAGCGGACCAGGCGCTGCACGCCCATCCCGAACCCGGCACTGGCGGGTATGCCCTCGCGGGCCAGGTCCAGGTACCAGGAGTACTTCGCGGGGTTCTCGCCGCTCTCCCGCATCCGGGTGACCAGCGTGGCGTAGTCGGCCTCGCGTTCGCTGCCGCTGACCAGCTCGCCGAAGCCGCCGTGCGCGATCAGGTCGAAGTTCCGCAGGACGCCCGGCCGGTCGGGGTCCTCGCGGTCGTAGAAGCCGCGTGAGCCCTTGGGGTAGTCGTTGACGAAGAACGGCCGGTCGGCCTCGAGCGACAGCATCCGCTCGCCGTGCCAGTCGATCTCGGCGTCCTCGCTCTGCCGGTGGCCCAGTGCCCGCAGCCGGGCGATCGCCTCGGCGTGGCTGCACTCGCCGAACTTCCCCGACAGCAGCTCGGCGAAGTCCAGTTCATCGCGGCCCAGTCGGCGCAGCTGCGCCCCGGCACGCTGCCACACCCGCGCGGTCACCTGGGTGAGCAGCCCGGCGGCCACCTCCTGGATCTCGTCGCGGCTGGCCCCGGCCATCTCCACGTCGAGCTGGTGGAACTCCACCAGGTGCCGCCCGGTGCCGGCCGTCTCCGGTGGCTCGACCCGGACGTTGGGGGCGACGTAGAAGAGCCGGGGGAAGCCGCGCAGCGACGCCTGCTTGTAGAGGATGGCGCTGGTCATCAGCTTGTACGGGCGACCGTAGTAGTCGACGTCCAGGGCCTTGGCGCCCCGCCCGCCCGGATCGGTGACCGGGCCGACCAGCGGCGGCAGCAGCTCCACGAAGCCCTGCTCGCGCAGATACTCCCGTGCGGCGGCCAGCGCTTCCTGCTGGACCAGCATGGCGTCATGGAGCACGGGGCTGCGCAGATGCTCGCCGAGGGGCGGCGGCAGCGGCACCGTGCGCTCGGTGAGCTCGTCGGCGGCGTTGGCGTCGGCGTCGGTGTCGGCATGGGCGGCCTGAGTGCCGGTGCCGGTGCCGGTGCTGTGGGCGGTGCTGTGGGCGGTGGGTGATGTGGGTGAGTGCGGCATGTCTTCTCCCTGGTCGGGGGTGGGCTCGCGCCAGGCGCCGGGCAGCTGACGCGGGTCGGTGTCGTCCGGATCGGCGGAGTCGAAGATCCGGGCCATACCGTGCAGCGCGCCGAGCAGCCGCCAGGAGGTGAGGGCGGACCCGGAGGCGGTACGGTCAGGACGCACCGGCATGGCTCCGGTGGCGGACCAGCGCAGCCGCCCGGAAGCGTCGATGAAGCTGCGGGAGCGGCCGGCGTTGTCCGGGTGCAGGCAGTAGGGGATGTCGAGGTAGCCGCGGGCGAACGCGGTGCGCAGCGCCCGGCCGGTGTCCTGGCAGATACCGAGCACCGCCTCCACGAACGCCCTGGCCTGCTCGTAGATCCCCTCCGTCCCCGCGCCGTCGAGGACGGAGGGGGCGGTGCCCCCGCCGGAGGCCAGCCGCCGCGAGGCGCGGGCGGCGGCGGACGCCGCGGCGCGCAGCGCCGTGACGTTCTCCGCCACGGTGGGGATGCGGTGGGCCTCGGCGGCGGTCTTGACGATCAGCCGCTGGGCGCCGGACCGTACCGCCAGCTCGGCGGAGCACTCCAGCAGCCGTAGCGCTCCCTGCTCGGTGGTGGGGTAGACCCCCATGTAGGTGTAGAGCACCACATGCCAGTCGGTGTCCGCCGGCAGGAACTCCGCGGCCAGCCGCCGCAGTGCCCGTACCGCCTCCTCGTCCTGGGCGGCGCTGGTCTGCTGGGCGTAGCTCAGGGAGACGCTGCGCAGGCCGTGCTGGGTGAAGAAGACCCCCTCCAGCAGGCTGAGCGCCACCAGCAGAGCGGGCGGGCAGAGCTGCCCCAGCATGCAGCCGCCGAAGCTCTCCAGGTGCGGGCGGCGCGGCGGCGGCGCCAGTTCGGCCAGCAGCTCACAGCCGCGCGCCCAGTTCTCCACGGAGTCGCGCAACGGGGTGCGGCCGTACGGCAGGCAGTAGGAGACGGGGCCGCCTTCGGTGGCGTCGAGCCCGGCGGCGGTCAGCGCGCGGATGATCCCCGCGGGCGCCGACGAGCCGTGCCGCACCTGGACCGGGAAGCCGGGCCCGAGCAGGCCGTCCAGCAGCGCGCGGGTGTGCTCGGCGGTCCTGACGGTGATCGGGTAGCCGTTGAGGGGCGTGCCGTCGGCCAGGCAGGCGCGGGCCGTCGCGGTGTCGCCGACCCGTGTGTAGCTGTCGATGGTCAGCGTCCCGACGGAGCCGGGGGCGGCCGCGCGGGTGCGCTCCAGGCCGTGCCGCATCCGGGCGGGGTCGTCGTACCCCATCCGAGGCTGCACCACCAGTCGGCCGGCGGCGGCCGCGGCGGCGACGTACCCGCCGAAGGACGGCACCCGTGCCGGAGCGGGCATCGAAGCGGCCGCGATCCCGGACTGGACGGGGGCGGTCATGCCTGGCCCCGTCCGAGGCAGGCGACGGGCGCCGCGGGGGCGGAGTCCGGCCGTCTGGCGGGCAGTTCGGCGATCAGCGTGCGGAGCTCGTTGAGGTCGCCGTCGTCGAGTACGGCCAGGCACCCGGCCGCGCGCAGACCGTCGACGGCCGCCTGGTCACGGCGTCCGGCGACGCCCAGCTTGCCGCCGATCACCACCGGCAGCGCGGCCAGCTCCGGCCGCTGCCGCAGCGCGGTGACCATGCTCAGCCCGTCGCGGTAGCCGTGACCGTTGACGCTGCTGAGCACCACCAGGTCCGGGTCGATGGCGGGGCACGCGTCGGCCAGCATCTCTGCCGTCACACAGGGGCCGAGGTTGATCACCCGGTGCCCCTGCTCCTCCAGGAAGAGCTGAAGGAAGACCAGGTTCCAGGTGTGCGAGTCCGATGCGGTGCCGCTGACCACGACGGTGCGCATCCGATTCGGCGGCGTCATCACAACTCCGATGGTCGAGAAGGGATTTCCTCGTGCCATCAACGTATGAGCGGGTCACCGTCGCGGGCGGCGGTAACAGCGGCAGATTGCGCTGCCGCACCGGAGTTCCGCTGAGCTGCCGGAACGCGCGAAAAGCCGAGGCCGGCCGGACGCGGTTGACGCGTCCGGCCGGCCTCGGCGCAAAGTGGCGGGGCCGGGTCAGCTGTACTGGGCGACCAGGCTCTTGGGGCGGATGTCGGTCCAGTGCTCCTCGATGTAGGCCAGGCTCTCCGCCCGGCCGCCGGACTCCCGGACGATCTCCCACCCGGCCGGTACCTCGGCGAACGTGGGCCACAGCGCGTGCTGGCCCTCGTCGTTGACCACCACGTGGAAGGTGCCCTCAGGGTCGTCGAACGGGTTCACGGTGTCACTCATGATCGGTCAGCTCCTTGTCGCGGTACGGACGGGCAGGGTCGATTCGTTCAGGTACTTCAGTCGGGTGGCCAGGGCGCGGCCGATGTCGGCCAGCGGGACCGGGTCGGCCATGCGCAGATGCGTGGTGTCGACGTAGTGCACGTCGAGTTCTCCGGTGGTGAACTCCCGCCAGGCTTCCGGTTGGTAGCGCGGATCGCTGCTCTGCACGGCCATGAAGTGGGTGAGGTCGGCGGCGACGGGTTCCGGGTCGTAGTCCCACATGATCTCCGCGTGGTTCACCGACGCCCTGATGACGGCCAGCAGCTCGTCGTCGGTGAAACCGGCGAAGACCGGGTCGCGGCGGCGCATCAGCTCGCCGACGGCCTGCGGGTCGGTGCGCCCGTTCAGTTCGTCGTGCGGCTCCTCCACCAGCAGGTCCAGCATGTCCTTCTCGCTGAGGGTGAGCCTGCCCTTGTCCCCTGACCTCGGGTAGGCGTCCATCAGCGCCAGCAGCTCGACCCGCTCGCCCTGCCGCTCCAGCAGGGTGGTCAGCGCGTGCGCCACCGTGCCGCCGTACGACCAGCCGAGCAGCCGGTACGGGCCGTGCGGCTGGACCCGGCGGATGCGCTCCAGATAGTCCGCCGCCATCTCCATGACGTTGTCCGCCGTGTAGTCCGGCTCGGTCAGGGCCCGCGACTGCACCGCGTACAGCGGCTGGTCGCTGCCCAGGTGACGGGCGAGCCCGGAGTACGGCCAGCCCATCCCGGTGCCCGGATGGAGGCAGAACAGGGGGCGCTGGGAGCCCTGCGGCCGCAACGGCAGCATGACCGCCATGGAGCCGCCGTCCCCGGCGCCCGCGGACTCGTCCAGCAGACCGGCCACGGTGGGAGTCCGGAACAGATCCCGCACCCCGCGCTCGACGCCCAGCACCGAGCGCATCCGGGAGACCAGCCGCACCCCGAGCAGCGAATGCCCGCCCAGGTCGAAGAAGTTGTCGTCGATGCCGACGTCGTCCACCCCGAGTATCTCGGAGAACAGGGTGCACAGCACCTCCTCGCGCGGGTTGCGCGGGCCGCGCCCGCCGACGGTGACGCGGGCGGCCGGGGCGGGCAGCGCCGCCCGGTCCGGCTTGCCGTTGACGGTCAGCGGGATGCGGTCCACCACCAGGAATGCCGACGGCACCATGTGCTCGGGCAGCGCCGCCGCGGCCGCGTCCCGCAACTGCCCCTCGGTGACGGCGCTTTCGGCCCCGGACCGCGGCACGGCGTACGCCACCAGCCGCTTGTCGCCCGGCCGGTCCTCGCGGACCACGACCGCGACCTGGCCGACGCCCGGATGCCGGGCGAGCGCCGCCTCGATCTCGCCGGGCTCGATACGGAAACCGCGCAGCTTCACCTGGCCGTCAGAGCGCCCCAGGAAGCGGAGTTCGCCCTCGGGAGTCCAGCACACCAGGTCGCCGGTGCGGTACATCCGGCCGCCGTCGCCGCCGAACGGGTCGGCCACGAAGCGCTCCGCGGTGAGCGCCGGGCGGCCCACATAGCCGCGGGCCACCTGGTCGCCCGCGAGATACATCTCGCCGGGCACCCCGATCGGCACCGGGCGCAGCGCGGTGTCCAGGACATGGACGCGGACGTTGTCCAGCGGACTGCCGAGGAACACTCCGGGCAACTGCCGGGTGTCGAGGTCCAGCCGCTGGGCGTGCGAGGCGAAGGTGACCTCGGTGGGTCCGTAGGAGTGCACGAGCACCGTACGCGGGCAGTGGTCCAGCACCCGTTGCAGGGCGGTCGGGGAGGCCACGTCGCCGCCGGTCCACACCTCGCGCAGCAGCCGCAGGGTGTCCAGGCCCTCGTCCGCCATGATGTGGAACAGCCCCATGGTGAAGTAGGCGGCGGTGACGTCCCGTTCGCGGATCGTACGGTCGAGTTCGGTGACGTCGGCGCCGTCGCCCGGAGCGATCACCAGCTCGCCGCCGTTCAGCAGCGGCACCCACAACTCGTAGGTGGAGGCGTCGAAGCCGGTGGCCGAGTGCACCAGCATCCGCCGGTGGTTGTCCAGGTCCCAGCAGCGGTCCGCGACCAGCTCGGCGACATTGCGGTGGGTGACGGCCACACCCTTGGGGCGGCCGGTGGAGCCCGAGGTGAACATCACGTACATCACGGAATCCACGGCGACGTCGACGTCGGGGGCGCCGACCGGGACGGCGCCGCCGCCTTGGCCGGTGTCCGCCCCGCCGTCCGGCGCGGTGCCGTCGTGCGCCGCCGCGGCCGGGTCGGCGTCCAGCAGCCGGGTGCCCGCGTCGGCCTGGGCGACCGCGGCCGGGCAGTTCAGCAGCGGGCCCTCGCTGACCAGCACCGGCGCCTCGGTGTCCTCCATGATCATCTGCACTCGGGCGGGCGGCAGCTTGGGATCCAGGGGGACGTAGACCGCACCGCATTTGAGCACCGCCAGCGCCGCTGCCAGCAGCCGCGGTCCGCGTTCGAGGAGCACGCCCACACAGTCCTCGCGCCGCACCCCGGCGGCGATCAGCCGATGCGCCAACGCGTCGGACATCGCGTCCAGTTCGGCGAAGCTCAGCCGCCAGTCCCGGAAGCTCACCGCGGTGCGGTGCGGGGTGCGCCGGGCCTGCTCGGCGAAGAGCTGGTGCACCGGTGCGGTCCGCACCGCCCGTGCGGTGTCGTTGTACTCCACTGACGTCCGGTACTCCTCCGCCGCGGAGAGCAGCGGCAGTTCGTCCACCCGCAGCTCCGGCTCCCGCGCCACCGCGGCGAGCGCCCGCTGCAAGTGCTTGGCCAACTGGCGGGCCACAGAAGGCTCGTAGAGGTCGGTGGCGTACTCCAGGACGCCGTCAAGACCCGCCGGGACACCGTCCTCGTCGGCCGTCTCCCGTACGGAGAAGGTCATGTCGAACTTGGTGTAGACCGTGGCCAGGTCCATGGCGTCGGCCGCCAGTGGGCCGTGGGGTGGTGTGGTGGGGGTGGTGGGGTGGACTTGGAGCATGATCTGGATGAGGGGGTGGTGGGT
>NZ_JBTVYK010000067.1:0-39324 GCF_054788135.1 Streptomyces sp. O3 | reverse complement strand
CTGCAAGACCACCGAAACCGCCAAGATCGACCTCACCAGCGAAGGCCGCTTCCAGCCCTTCGTCGGCGGCAAGCTCAAGGGCACCTACACCCTCCCCGGCATCGCCGACTGCGGCAGCTTCAACGACATCATCAGCGGCTTCATGGCCGGACCCGGCAACACCATCGACATGGACCTCACCTACCGCAAGGACAGCTGACCTGACCGGTCAGCGGTGACGGCACACCGAAGCCCCCGCCGCGGCCCGAAGGCCGCCGCGGGGGCTTCGGTGTCTGTCCTGTCCGGCGGATCAGGTTCCAGGGCCGCGCAGCATCCGGCCTGCCCGCGCCACGCCCAGCCAGAACGCCGTCGGCAGGAAGACCAGGTCGCCCACGACGGTGATGGCCGAGAACATCGGCAGGGCCATCAGCAGGCCGATGCCGACATGAGTGCCGAACATCACGGCGAGCGCCACGTACTTGAGCCGCCGGTTGAACACCAGGGCCGGGAAAAGCACTTGGGAGAAGACCGTGGCGTACGCGAGGAGCGCGATCCAGTGCGTCTGGCCCGCGAGCCAGCCGGACAGCTCGGGGAAGGTCGCGAAGTCGTCCAGGTGCAGCGTGTAGTAGAGGGCGCTGCCGTCGCGCCAGGACTCGCCGCGAGCCTTGTACAGCCCTGCGGTCCCGTAGATGACCATCACCTGGAAGGCGAGGAGGGCCAGCCCGGCGTTGTGCAGCACGGTGACGGCTCTGCGGCGCAGTTCCTCGGTCGGCCCGCCGTGCTCCGTACTCGTGGACCGGGAGGCTCGGCGCGCGTCCAGAGACCAGCGGCGGCCCGACGCGCACAGGACGAGGTAGTTGGCGAACAGCAGGCTGAGCAGCTCGAATCCGCTGTTCGAGAGGGACCCGCGGACATAGAAGCCGGCGACCACGAAGGCGAACAGCACGGCCATGAGCCGGGTGTGCCAGCCGAGCAGGTAGAGCAGGCTCACGAGGACGGCCAGCCCGTACGCGGCCCAGAAGAGGTCGGGGCTCTGCGTGCCGAGCCAGGTGTACCACCAGGACAGCGCCCCGTCCTGGTCCCGCGCCGTCATCGTCGCGCTGAACAGTTCCGGTGTGTACGGGGAGCCGGGGCCCCAGAGCCGGTCCGCGTGCGCGATCTCGCGCAGGAGTTGCAGCAGGAACAGGCCCGCGACCCCGATCCGTACCACGGCGGCGCCGTACAGCCCGTACGGCCGCAGGGTCAGCTCGCGCAGTCGGCTGGCGGCCTGGCGTGCCCCGTCGTCGAACGCCGTGCCGCCCGCCTCCACGACCTGCCGGAGCGTCACGGGAGCACCTCCCAGGTGCCGAGGGCCTGTCGGTTGGACCGCGGGGGCGGCCCCTGGTGGCCTGGCGGTGCGGTCGGTATGCGGCGGACGCGCAGTTCTATGGTGTCGGGCCGCTTCTCCCCGAGGTCTGTCAGCCGTACGACGACGACATTGCGCAGGTAGCGCGCGGCGCGGGTCAGCGGCGCCCGTCGCTGTGACTCGGGGGAGCCCGCCAGATGAGCCGAGAGGGCCTTGCGCAGGACGGCCTGGTCCTCTCGGCTGGGCAGCGGGTTGCCGCGGTGGGCCGCGATGTCGTGTGCGGTGAGGTCGATCCACTCGCCGGGACGGCCCGCGCGCCAGCCGCGTACCTCCAGGTGGGAGTTGGCGCGCGGTGGGTCGGGCGCGAAGATGTTCCAGTCCTGCGGGAAGAGCGGCCGCAGCCATCCCTGGACCGTCGCCGAGTGCGTCTTGGCCAGAGGGAGGTCGGGGCTGACGTCCAGGACGAGCAGGGCCATGTGCGTCAGGGTGAGACCCATGACCACCGCGGCGACGCACCGGCCGATCAGCCGGTGTACGCCCCCGAGCGGGGTCCCGTGGGGTGCCAGCGGGTCGGGGGGCTCGACCGGGGGCGGGTGGGCCCTGGCCCCGGTGTCCGTGGCCTCGGCGGCCCTGGTCTCAGGATCTGAGGCCTTCGTCTCCTTGGCCCCCGTCTCCGCGGCCTCCGTCTCCTTGGCCCCCGTCTCCGCGGCCTCCGTGTCCATGCCGGGATGCCTTAGTCGGCTGAGGGCGCGGTCGGGGCACCGCCGTTGGCGAGGACGTCGGCGCATTCCGGGGCCTCGTCGAAGGCCCGCTTCAGTTCGGGGTGGGCGCGGAGGTCCTGCGCGGGTCCCTGGTAGGCGCCCGCCTTCTCGATGCCCGCGCCCGCCTCGCGCAGCGCCTTCTCCAGGGACTTCTTGTCCGTGACCTCCGCGTTCTTGAGGCCCTCGCTGGTGCCTGACAGGGTCTTGCGGGCCTCGCGCAGGCGCTTCATGGCCTTGTCGTACGCGCTCTGGCCGCCGTCGACCGGTGGGGCCTGGCCGTTCTCCATGTTCTTTTCCAGCACTCCGAGTTGGCCGTCGAGGGCGTCGAGGAAGCCGACGACCTCGGTGCGGTACTCCTTGGGTGACTCGTTCTCCCCCTTGGGCAGCGTCAGCTCCGAGCCCAGGTCCTGGACCTCGTCGCAGAAGCCTCCCGCCCAGTCGATCTGCGGACCGCCCTCGGGCTCCGCCGTGGTGCAGCCGGTCGCCGCCAGCGTCGCGGCGGCCAGCAGAGCCGCGGCGGCTGTGTGTCGTCTCATCTCTGACTCCTCGTCATATGTCGTCGGAGTGCGGTGGCTCATCGGCTGAAGGTGTCGATCTTCGTGATGCGCCAGGCGCCTTCGTCGTCGAGCACGTCCACGGCGAACATCGCGGCCGCGTAGGTGGCG
The DNA here is from genome assembly GCF_054788135.1 of Streptomyces sp. O3. NCBI lineage: Bacteria > Bacillati > Actinomycetota > Actinomycetes > Kitasatosporales > Streptomycetaceae > Streptomyces > Streptomyces sp. O3. The sequence goes on along the minus strand of NZ_JBTVYK010000067.1, from coordinate 36,574 downwards.
GGACCGTCCTCGACGGTGCTGATGTTGCTCTGGTCGGCGAAGACCAGGACCCGTGCCCGATCGCCGTCGATGAGCTCGACGGCGCTGTGCGTGACGGTCGTGGTGAGCACGAGCTTCTGCTCGTCGCCCTGTGCGCGGACCTGCGCGAGCATGTCCCGGTGCTGCCCGACGGCCTTGCCGGTGAGGTGGTCGCGTGCGGCGCGGTCGGTGTCCTCGGGCTTGGTGTGGTCGTAGGAGAAGACCTCGTTCACGGCTTTGCCGACCACTCCCTTGATCTCGCTGGTCGTCGCCGTGTCGGTGAGGGCCGCGTTGTGCAGGGCGGGGGCGTCGCGCAGGTCATCGGCGCGGGTGTGGGCCAGGGCCGCGAACGTCGCGGCGAGGACCGTGGCCAGGGCGAGCAGCAGCCGACGGCTGCGTGAGAGCGCGGTGACGGCGGTCCGGACGTGCCCGGACCCGCGGGCTGGCGCGGTGCCGCGGGCTTGCTTCGCCTTCTTCCGGTCGGGTACGCCTCCACGGTCGGGTACGCCTCCACGGTCGGGGGCGGCCCTGCGGTCGAGTGTGGCCCCGCGGTCGGACGTGGGCTTCGGCTGGCGGGGCTCCTGTTCGGTCCGGGTCACGGCCAGTCGCCGCTGCCGGTTGACCAGATGACGGGTCGTCGACGTCGCCATGGTTCCCCCCTCAGTTCCCGGTAGCCGTGTCGCCGGTGGGCGCCTGGCCGAGTCCGCTCAGCTTCCAGCCGTCGCCGGTGCGGGTGAGTTCGCCGATGAGTCGGCTCTCCTTGCTGACCGGCTTCTTCTTCGGCGCGTCCACGGTGATCCGCAGGGCGATCAGTACGCTCGCCCGGCCCGACCGCTCGTCGAGTTCGCTCAGCGCGCCGGAGAGCACCTTCGCCGTGGTGACCGTTCGGGCGGAGCGCACCTGCTTCTCGAACTCGTCTCGTCCCTTGCGCAGTTCGTCGTGGAGGTCGCCGGTGGTGGCGGCTTCCCAGGAGTCGAGTCCGCGCCTCAGGTCCCGGTGGTCCAGGGTGTTGAGGTTCTGGACGGCCTGCTCGCCCGCGGCGAGCGCCTGGTCGCGGGCGGCGGCGAAGTCCGCCGCGTCGTCGTGGGCCGCCGCGTACCAGGACCAGCCGCTCCAGGCGGCGAAGGCCAGAGCGATCGCCGCGGCCAGGGCCAGGGCGGTACTCGCCCCGCCTCGGATGGTCGTACGTCCCATGTCCCTCTCCCCTACCGGGCCTTGATCCGGGTGATCGTCCAGTGGCCGTCGTCGAGCCGTGCCGTGACCGACAGTTGGGCGGCCACCACGCTGGGCTTCGCGCCCTCGCGTTCGGACCGCTGGTCGAGGAAGACGAGCAGCCGGGCGCGGTCGGCGGTAAGTTCGCTGACACCGGCCCGCACCACATACGTGGTGAGCGTCAGCTTCTGCCGCCGCGCCCGCTTCTCGAGCTGCGCGAAGATCGCCTCGTAGTCCTTGGCCGCGGCGCCGCGCAGCACTTCCGCGGCGCGTCGCCGGGTGGCGGGCAGGTCGTCGGGGGCGTAGCTGAAGACCTCGCCGAGTGCGCGGCTGACCTCGTCGATGACACGGCGGGTGGCCTTGTCGTCGGTCAACGCCCGGTTGGCGGCGGCCTGTTCGGTCTCCTGCTCCGCGCGAGCGGCGAGCGTGAACAGGCCGCCCGCGGTGACCAGGAGGACGACGACGGAGATGACCACGAGGACGGTGAGCGGTCCGCGTCCGGGGCGGCGCGCTGACGGCTCCGGTGGGCCGTCCGCCTCAAGGGTCGGGTGTGGTCTTTCGGTGACGCTCATGGACGTCTTCCTCCTGTCATGGCGCACCGACGGGTACCGCGGTCAGCGAGCTGAGTTTCCAGCCCGCGCCCGTGCGGGCCAGGGTCGCTGCGAAGCGCTTGCGGTCGGTGGTGGGTTCGCCGCCGCGCGGCGTCACCTCGACGCGCACCGTCGCGATGGCCTCGGCGGTTCCCGCGCGGGTGTCGAGTGCGGTGACCGCGGCGTCGGTGACGGTGGCGCGCAGGGTGCTGCCTTCCGCCGCCAGGGTTTCGGCGCTGTCGTCGCCGGTGCGCCGCAGTTCGTCCTTGAGGGGGCCGTGTGCCGCGTTCCGCCAGCGTCGCAGGGACGCGTCGACGTCGTCGCCGTTCCTGCTGTTCAGGGTCGCGATGTGGGCGCGGGCCGCGCTGAGCGCCTCCGTACGGCTGTGCGCGTACGCGGTGTCCGCGTCGCCGTGTGCCGTGGCGTACGTCCAGCCGCCCGCCGCGCACAGCAGTGCGGCCGCGGTCAGCGCGAGCCGTCGGGCGTACCGTCTCATCGTGCCCCCAGTCCGAGCAGGCCGCTCATGTCGGTGGGGCTGTCGTCGAGCGCGGCCGCCCGGCTGAGGCCGCCGGAGCCGGGGGTGGCGGGGGTGGGGACGCCGCCGGTGGGGGCGTTCTGGGAGCCGCGTACGTTCTGGCCGCTGTTCGGGTGCGCGGTGCACGCGGCGTCGGTGTTGGCCGGTGCCGGGGTGGTGTCCAAGCCGTTGCGGTAGGCGGTGCCGCCGTATCCGGTGGTACAGGGCAGCGGTTGGAAGAAGGTGGTGACCAGGCCGAACCGCACTCCGTCGGGGCCGACGGCGGTGGCGCCCGCGGCCGCGAGTCGCGGGATGCGCACCATGAGTTCTTCGGTGCCGCGCTGCCGGGTGACCAGCAGTTCGGAGGTGGTGACCAGGTTCGCGAGCATGACGCTGAGTCCGGGGTCGGTGTCGCGGAGCAGGCCGGTGAACTGGCTGGCCGCGTCGGGGGTCTGGGTGATGAGGCGGCGCAGGTCGGGGTCGGACTTCTTGAGCTGCTCAGCGAGTTCGGCCGCCCCCTTGGCGAAGGTCTTGAGCGCGCCCGCCTCCTCGTTCTGGGTGCGCAGCACCGTCTCGGCGTCGACCAGCAGTCTGGTGGTGGCGGGCAGTGCCTCGTCCGCGGCCTGGATGAACTCGCTGCTGGTGTCGATGAGTATCCGCAGGTCCTGTCCGCGGCCGTCGAAGCTCTTGCCGAGTTCGTCGACCACGGTGCGCAGGGCGGCGAGGTCCACCGATGAGGCGAGGCGGTCCACGCTGGTGAGCACCTCGGTCACGGGTGCGGGGGTACGGGTGGCCTGGCGCGGGACCACCGAGCCGTCGGCGAGATAGGGGCCGTCGTCGGTGCGCGGGCTCAGGTCGAGGTACTGCTCGCCGACGGCCGAGAGGTTGGCGACCTTCGCGACGACGTCGCTGGGGATCTTGGGGGTGGACGCGTCGATGCGTACCCGTGCCTCGACTCCGTCGCCGGTCAGCGTGACGGCTTCGACGCGTCCGACGTCGACGCCGCGGTAGGTGACGTTGGCGTTGCCGAACAGCCCGCCGGTCTCGGTGAGTTCGACGCGGATCGTGTAATAGTCGCGGATGCCGACGTACCGGCCCAGGTCGGCGTAGGTGAGGGCGATGTACGCGAGGACGACCGTGCCGATCACCAGGAAGGCCGCGTTCTTGAGGTGGGTGGTCCAGGTGAGCATCAGGTGTCGCCTCCCTTGCTTCCGGTGACCGAGGGCAGCGGCAGCGGTACTCCGGCCGTACGGCCGGGGCGGGCCGGGGGCACGATCTCCGTGCCCGGCGCGGCGGTGGTCTTCAGATAGACGTTGAGGTAGTCGCCTTTCACTCCGCTGAGCACCTCGTCGGTGAACGGATAGGTGAACATCACCTGGAGTGACTTGGGCAGGTCGGCGCCCGCGTCCGCGAGGTTCTTGAGCACGGGGGCGAGGGCCCGCAGGTCGGCGTTGATGTCGTCCTTGGTCCGGTTGACCGTGTCGACGGCGACGCTGGACAGCGAATCGAGCGCGCGGAGCATGGTGACCAGGGAGCCCCGCTGGTCTCTGAGGACCTTCAGTCCGGGCGGCAGCTTGGTGAGGGCCTCGCCGATCTTGCGGTCTCGTGTGGCGAGGGTGGCGGTGAGGCGGTTGACGCCGTCGAGTGCGGCGGTGATGTGCTTCTTGTTCTTGTCGAGGCTCTTGGCCGCGGTGTTGATCTGCCGGAGCATGGAGCGTGCCTGTGGCTCGTTGCCGCCGAGGGCCTGGTTGAGTTCGCTGGTGATCGTCCGGATCTGTTCCACGCCGCCGCCGTTGAGTACCAGCGACAGGGCGCCGAAGACCTCTTCGACCTCCGGGTTGCGGTTGGTGCGCTCGACGGGGATGACGGCGCCGGGCCGCAGCCGCCCCTGGTTCTTCGCGTAGGTCGCGGCGGCTCCGGTCTCGGTGTCCTGGAGGTCGGGCCTGGCCCGCATGGACTCGGGTGCGACGAGCTGGACGTACTTCTCGCCGAGCAGGCTGGACTGTTCCAGGTTGGCGTAGGCGTTGGCGGGCAGCCGTACCGAGCCGTTGACGCGCAGGGTGACGCGGGCGGTCCAGCCGTCGTCGGCGAGGGCGATCCGGGTCACCCGGCCGACCGCGACGTCGTTGACCTTGACGGTGGAGTGCGGGAAGAGGCTGACCACGTCCTGGAACTCGGCGGTGATCTCGTAGGGGTGGGCGCCCAGGTCCGCCCCGCCGGGCAGCGGCAGGTCCTCCAGGCCGTCGAAGTCGGGGAGGCCGCCCGGTGCGAGGGCGAGCCCGACGAGGGTCACGCCGAGTGAGAGGCCCAGCGCGGTCCGGGTGATCCAGCGCCGCCGCATCACCGCGCTCCCTTGTCGTGTGCGTCGCGCTCACCGTGCGCGTCGCGTTCCGGTGTGCCGTAGACCGTGCCGACGGCGGGCAGCGGCAGTGCCCCGGCCAGTTCGTTGACGTTGGCGCGGCCGTCGATGGTGCGGGTGCGCGGGTTGTACGCCTGGTCGAGGTTGAGCGCGGCCAGCGGCAGTACGTCGAGCGCCTCGGCCACGGAGCCGCGCTGGTCCACGACGGACTGGGTGAGCCGGGCCAGTTTGTCGACGTTGGCCTTGAGGTCGCCTCGGTGAGTGCCGATGAATCCCTTGACCTTGCCGAGCGCGGTGCCGAGTTCCTTGAGCGCACCGGCCAGTTCGTCCTTGTCCTTGGCGAGGAAGCGGGCGACGTCGGCGAACTGGCGTTCCGCTTTGCGGATCTGGCCGTCGTTCTTTTTGAGCATGCGGGTGAACTCCTGCAGGTGCTTGACGGTGGCAACGAGGTCCCCGCTGTTGCCGTTGAGTACCGCGGAGGCTCCGCCGAGCTGGTGGATGGTGTCGCCGATGGCCTTGCCGTTGCCGTCGAGGTTCTCGGCTCCGGTCTTCACCAGGTCCGCGAGGGCGCCGTCCTTGTTGGCGCCGTCGGGGCCCAGTGCGTCGGCGAGTTCGGTGACGCTGCCCAGCAGTTCGTCGACCTCCACCGGGGTGGCCGTGTCCTCCGTGTCGATGACCGTGCCGTCCGGCGCCTGCGGGCCGCCGTCGTAGGCGGGGCTGAGCTGCACGAACCGTCCGGACACGACGCTCGGCGCGACCACCACGGCGCGCACGTCGGCGGGCAGTTTCACGTTCGCGTCGAGGGTGAGCCGCACTCGGACCCGCTCGCCTTCGGGCCGTACGTCGTCGACCTGGCCGACCCGGACGCCGAGCACCCGGACGTCGGAGCCGGGGTGCACGGCCACGGCGCGGTCGAAGTAGGCGGTGACGCGCTTGCCGTCCGGGGTCTTGAGGAAGGTCAGGTATCCGGCGACCGTGGCCGACGCGAGCAGGACGAGCACGGCCAGGATCGCCGCCAGACGGCGGCCTCCCAGGGCTCTGGCCGCGGCGGCGAGCCGCCCGCCGGGCGGCGTGCGGTGTCTGCGGGTGGTGCGCGCCATCAGCGGTCACCTGCCTTCTGCTTCGGGGGCAGGCACCCGTTCGCCGGGGCGGTGTCCGCGGGCAGGTAGTCCTTGGGGACCAGTCCGCAGAGGTAGCCGTCCATCCAGCGGCCGTTGCCGAGGGAGTTGCCGACCAGACGGTAGTAGGGGCCGGCCGCGGCGAGTGCCTGGTCGAGGTGCTTCTTGTTCTTGGCGAGTACGCCGGTGACCCGGTCGAGGGAGGCCAGGGTGGGGCCGAGCTGCTTGTCGTTGTCGTCGATCAGGCCGGTGAGCTGCTTGCTCAGCGCGCGGGTTCCGGTGAACAGCGCGTGCAGGGAGTCACGTCGGTGGCGTACCTCTTTGAGGAGCAGGTTGCCGTGCTTGAGGAAGCTCTCGAACTCGTCCTTCTTCCCGTTGACGGTTTTGGTGAACTTGGCGGTGCCGCCGAGGAGTTCGGCCAGGTCGTCGTTGCGTGTGGAGATCGTCCTGGACAGGTCGGAGAGGCCCTTCATGGCCTTGCGTACATGGGGCGGGGTGTCCTGGAAGGTCGCGGTGATGGCCTCGAAGCTGTCCGCGATCTTCTCCTTGTCGAGCTCGCCCACCGTCCGGCTGAGTCCGTCGAACGCCTGCATGACGTCGTACGGGGAGGTGGTGCGGGCGGCGGGGATGCGCTGGCCGGGGTCCTGGCGTCGGCTGCCGAGCGGGTCGACGGCGAGGTACTTCGCGCCGAGCAGAGTCTTGATGGCGATGCCGACCGTGCTCTTGTCGCCGATCCAGGCGTCTTTGACCTTGAAGGTCACCTTGACGCGTGGGCCGTCCAGGGCGACGGACTCCACCGTGCCGACGCGTACTCCGGCGACCCGCACCTCGTTGCCCGGCTTGAGGCCCGCGGCTTCCTTGAAGTCGGCGGTGTAGCGGGTGCCGCCGCCGACCACGGGAAGCGAGTCGGCATGGTAGGCGAGCAGTCCGACCAGAGTCATGGTGAGCAGTCCGGCGAGGGCCAGGGTGATCGGGTTGCGTTCCGAGAGGGGCTTCAGGCTCGGGCGGCGCGCCAGGCGGCGAAGGCGCGGCCACCGTGAGCGGGTCGGCTTCATGCCCGGCACCTCGCATCCTTGATCGCGATCCCGGTGGGCGGTGTGCTGCCGCCGTAGCCGGAGAGCCCGTCGACGCGGGCCTCGCACAGGTACAGGTTGAGCCAGGACCCGTAGGACGCCGTCCGGGTGAGCGCGACCATCTTCCGCGGGGTGCGCTGGAGGAAGTTCTCGATGAGGGGCTCGTTGTCGGCCAGGGTGCCGGAGAGCCGCCCGAGGTCGCGGATTCCGGCTTTCAGGGGCGCGCGGCCGTCGGCGAACATCTCCGCGGTGCTCACGCTGAGCTTTCCGAGGGAGCCGATGGTCTTGCCGACCGTCTTGCGGTCGTCGGAGAATCCGGCGACCAGTTCCTCGACGGTGTCGATGAGTTCCGTGAACCCCTTCTGGCGGGTGTTGACGGTCTTCAGTACCCGGCTGAGGTTGGTGATGACCTGTCCGATGACCTTGTCCTTGGCGGCGACCGTGGTGGTCAGTGAGCCGACGGTCCGCAGCAGGCTCTCCACCGTGGCGCCCTCGCCCTGGAGAACCTGCACGATGGAGCCCGCCAGTTGGTTGGTCTCCTTGGGTGACAGGCCCTGCATCAGCGGCTGGAACCCGTTGAAGAGCTGGGTGAGGTCGAGGGCAGGGCTGGTCCGTTTGAGGGGGATCGTGGCGCCGGGCTCCAGGGTGCGGCCGACGGGTCCGGCGCCGCGCCCGAGGTCGATATAGCGCTGGCCGACCATGTTGAGGTACTTGATCGACGCGGTGGTCGACGCGGGCAGGGACCGGCTCTCATCGACGGTGAAGGAGACCTGCGCGTAGCGGCGTTGGACGATCTCGATGGAGGAGACCTGGCCGACCTTCACTCCGGAGATCCGTACCGAGTCGCCCTCGTTGAGTCCGGTGGCGTCGGTGAACCAGGCCCGGTAGCCACGGGTCTTGCCGATCTCGGCGCCCGCCACGCTCAGCGCGAGGAGTGTGGTGGCCAGGGCGGTGACCAGGAAGAAGAGCACCGATTTGACGACTGGTCCGGTGAGGCTGCGCTGTCCGCTCACTTCAGCCGCACCTCCGCCCCGCGGAAGGCCGGACCGGCGAGCACGCTGGACCAGTCCGGCAGGGAGCCGGGCCGCGCCTGCGTCTGAGCGGCGAGCAGTTCGGTGACAAGGGCGTTCTCCTGGGGCGAGTTGGCGATGCCGAGTCCGCCGGTGAGCTCGGTGAGGGCGGCGGGCGCGCCCGTCTTCCCGGTCTGTCCGGGCGCGTAGGAGGTTCCGGCGTAGGGCACCGGGTAGCAGCGGGGTCCGCCGCTCGCCTCGTAGCGTGGTGTGTCCCGGCCCGGTGCGTACGCGCCGCGCGGGGGCACGACCTGGACGTCGACGTGCAGTCCGGGCTGGTCGGTTCCCTTGCCGAGCGCGTCGTCCATCGCGGGCACGAACGCGGCGACGGTGCGCAGAGTGCAGGGAAAGGACGGGGCATACCGGGCGAGGAGTTCCAGCGTGGGCCTGCTGGTGCCGCTGAGGCGGATGAGGTTGGCCCGGTTGCGTCGCAGCCAGGTGCCGACGTCGTGTGTGTCGCTGGTGACGGACGCGTACAGCGAGGCCAGCTCGGAGCGCCGCTCCGCGAGGGTGGCGCTGGTGCGGGTGGCGTCGTACAGCGCGTCCACGACGTCCGGGGCGGCCTCGGCGTAGGTGTCGCTGAGTTTGACGAGTTCCTTGATGTTCCGGTTGAGCGTGGGGAGCTGGGGGTTGAAGCCTTTGAGGTACGTGTCCAGGGCCACCATCGAGTCGCCGAGTTTCCCGCCCCTGCCCTCCAGGGCCTCGGCCAGCGCGGACAGTGTGGCGGACAGCTTCTGCGGCTGTACGGCGGTCAGCAGCGGCAGCAGGTTGTCGAGTACCTGCTCCAGCTCGATGGCGTTGCGGCTGCGGTCCCGTGTGATGACCGCGCCGTCGGCCAGCGGCCGGGGGGAGGGGTCACGCGGCGGTACGAGGGCGACGTACCGCTGTCCGAACAGGGTGGTCGGCAGGAGCTGGGCCCGGACGTCGGACGGCACTCGGCTGAGCTGGTCGCGTCGCATGGCCAGGGTGATCCGGGCGCCGCCGCCGTCGGTGTCGATGCGCTCGACCTCGCCGATGACGACCCCGCGTAGCTTGACATCCGCCGTGGGGTGCATTTCGCTGCCGACCCGGTCCACCTCGACGACCACGGTCGCGGTGTCGGCGAACTCCTTCTCGTATACGGCGATCGACAGCCACACCAGGAGGGCGGGCACCACCAGGAAGACCACCCCGGCCAGCCTTCTGCGCCGGGTCAGGGCGCGCTCGCTGGGCCGGGTGCGCGCGGCGGCCTTGCGGCCGGGGTCCGTCGGCGCGGTGTCCGGGGTGCGTGTCGGGGCGGTCATCCGGCCACCTTCACGGTCGTCGTGGCTCCCCACAGCGCCAGGCTGAGGAAGAAGTCGGTGACGCTGATCAGCACGATCGCGGTCCGCACGGACCGGCCGACGGCGACGCCGACCCCGGACGGGCCGCCGGCGGCCCGGAAGCCGTAGTAGCAGTGCGCCAGGATCACCATGACGCTGAAGATCAGCACCTTGAGGAAGGACAGCAGTACGTCCGTGGGGACCAGGAAGAGCTGGAAGTAGTGGTCGTAGGTGCCCGTCGACTGTCCGTTGAAGACGATGGTCGTCGCGCGGGACGCCAGATAGGAGCCGAGCAGCCCGATGCCGTAGAGCGGGATGATGGCGACCGCTCCGGCCACGATGCGGGTGGAGACGAGGAAGGGGATGCTGCGTACGCCCATGCTCTCCAGGGCGTCGACCTCCTCGTTGATGCGCATGGCGCCGAGTTGGGCGGTGAAGCCCGCGCCGACCGTGGTGGACAGGGACAGCGCGGCGACGAGCGGGGCGATCTCGCGGGTGTTGAAGTACGCGGAGACGAACCCGGTGAACGCGTCGGTGCCGATCTGGCTGAGCGCGGCGTACCCCTGCAGGCCGACGACCGTGCCGGTGAACACGGTGATCCCGATCATCACGCCGACGGTGCCGCCGATGACGCCGAGCCCGCCGCTGCCGAAGGCCACTTCGGCGAGCAGCCGCTGGATCTCCTTCGGGTAGCGGCGTACGGCCCGCGGGATCCAGACCATCGCCCGGAGGTAGAAGAGGAGTTCGTCGCCGGGGCGGTCCAGCCAGGCGAAGTAGCGCCGCTTTCCGACGCGGTCGGCGAGGGCCATGGGTCACAGCCCCTTCGGCGGGACGAGCTGGAGGTAGATGCCCGTCAGGACCATGTTGACGAAGAACAGGATGAGGAAGGTGAAGACGACGGACTGGTTGACGACGTCGCCGACGCCCTTCGGTCCGCCCTTCGGGTTGAGGCCCCGGTAGGCGGCGACCACACCGGCGATGAAGCCGAAGACCAGCGCCTTGAACTCGCCGATGTACAGGTCCGGGAGCTGGGCGAGCGCGGAGAAGCTGGCGACGTACGCGCCGGGGCTGCCGTTCTGCATGATGACGTTGAAGAAGTAGCCGCCGAGCGTGCCGACCACCGAGACCAGGCCGTTGAGCAGCACCGCGACGAGCATGACGGCCAGCACCCGCGGCACCACCAGGCGCTGGACGGGTGAGACGCCCATGACCTTCATCGCGTCCAGTTCCTCGCGGATGGTGCGCGAGGCGAGGTCGGCGCAGATCGCGGACCCGGCGACGCCGGAGATGAGCAGGGACACGATCAGCGGGCTGGCCTGCTGGATGATGACGAGGACGCTGGCGCCGCCGGTGAACGACTGCGCGCCGAACTGTTCGATCAGGGAGCCCACTTGCAGGGCGATCACCGCTCCGAACGGGATGGTGACCAGCATGGCGGGCAGGATCGTGACGCTCGCGATGAACCAGAACTGCTCGATGAACTCGCGCCACTGGAAGGGGCGTTTGAAGATCAGCCGGAGCACGCTGAGCCCCAGGGCGAACATGCGGCCCGTCTCGCGCAGCGCTCCGAGTCCGGGGAGCGGGCCGCGCGAGGTCGCCGGTGCGGTCATGGCCGCTCTCCCCTGGCCGCCCGCGGTACGAGGAGTGTCGGGGCGCCCGGAGCCGCCCGGCCCGCGCTCCCCTCCCCCGTGTCCCCCGTACTGCCTTTCTCCCCGTCTTTGTCACTGCCTTTGCCGCTGCCTTTGTCCCGCAGGCTGGCCTCCACGGCCCGGCGTGCCGCGGGCGGCAGGTCGTGCAGCATGGCCATGACCCGCGCCCGCCGACGGCGCACCGCCTGGCGGGGCGGCATCCCCGGTGTCGGCTCCAGCTGGGGCACGATGACGCGCTCCGTGGGCGGCCCGGCGACGATGCCGTGCGACTCCTCCAGGGCGAGGGTCGCCTGGTCCTTCTCCTCCGACATGCCGATGGGGCCCGCCCTGCGGCCGTTGAGGAACTGCTCGACCACGGGTTCCTCGCTGGTGAGCAGCACCTCGCGGGGCCCGAACGTCACCAGGTTGCGGCGGAACAGCATGCCCATGTTGTCGGGCACGGTGGCGGCGATGTCGAGGTTGTGGGTGACGATGAGCATCGTCGCGTCGATCTGGGCGTTGAGGTCGATGAACAGCTGCGATATGTACGACGTGCGCACCGGGTCGAGTCCGGAGTCCGGCTCGTCGATGAGGATGATCTGCGGGTCGAGTACCAGTGCCCTGGCGAGGCCCGCGCGTTTGCGCATGCCGCCGGATATCTCGCCGGGCAGCTTCTCCTCGGAGCCGCCGAGGCCGACCATGTCCATCCGCTCCATGACGATGCGGCGGATCTCGGACTCCTTCTTGCGGGTGTGCTCGCGCAGCGGGAAGGCGATGTTGTCGAAGAGGCTCAGCGATCCGAACAGCGCCCCATCCTGGAACATCAGGCCGAAGAGCTTCCGTGCCTCGTACACGTCGCGCTCGCGGCTGTTGACCATGTCCACGCCGTCGATCAGCACCTGCCCCTGCTCGGGCCGGATCAGGCCGACGAGCGACTTCAGGAAGACCGTCTTCCCGGTTCCGGACGGGCCGAGCATCACGCTGACCTCGCCGCGCGGCAGGGTGAGGGTCACGTCCTGCCAGATGTTCTGCCTTCCGAACGACTTGGTCAGCCCCTGGACGACCACTTCGACTCCCATCGCACCTCCTTCGGTTACAGCTCCGGCAGTTTCGGTATCGCGTTCTCGCAGGTCGATCCGGTGCAGATGGCGCCCTGCCGGATCTTCAGTACGTTTCCGGGGCCGGAGATCACGCCGGTGAACAGCGAGTCGAGATCCTCTCCCGCCGGGGTGCCGCAGCCGGTGAACGGCGGGATGTCCAGCTCGCCCTGGAGCAGGCCCCCGCTGCTGACCGGGTATGCGCCGCTGAGGACGGTCTCGACGGGGCGGGACGTCCGGCAGTCCGGGCCCACGTCGAGGGGCACGCCGTTGATCCGTACGTCGTAGAGCCGCAGATGCTGCCGGTAGCCGACGCGGGTGGTCATCGGTCCGTCGCCTCGCTTGACGTTGACGACGGTCGCCGGTCCGGCCTCGAAGCGGACCTTGGCGGTGGTCGGCTGGAACCCGAAGGCGAGGAACGTGCCTTCGGCGTCGGGGAGCTGGATGATCCCGAGGTGGTCGGACTCCTGGTATCCCGGAGCTTCGACCCGGCGCATGAGCAGACCCAGGTGCATCAGCCCGATCCGGTCCGCCCGTGGGTCGTTGACGATGGCCGAGCTCTTGAGCTTGCGCAGGGTGGCGAATCCCACGGGGATCGCGCAGACCGAGGTCGGTTCGACCTCGGTCACCTCCGCCCCCTTCGGCGGTGTGGGCAGCCGTTCCGGGTCGAGTTGGCCCTCGGGGGGTTCGGCCGGGCAGTCGCCCGGCTCGGCGAGGGGGCGGGGCCCGGCCTCGATGGCGGGCGCCTTCGGGTCGCCCTGCCTGCCGGGGGCTGGGGCGGTCGGCGTGCCGGAGGCGTCCGGAGAGTTCGAGGGGTTCGGGGAGTTCGAGGGGTTCGGGGATTCGCGTACGGGGACGGTCGCGAGCTGGGTGTCGGCGCCCGGCGCGGGGGCGCAGGTCAGCCGGGTGTCGGTCGGCGCCGCGTCGGGGGGCGGCGGTTCGTCGGGGGGTGGTGAGCCGTCGGCGGGCGGTGGCGCGTCGGCGCTCGGCGCGCTGTCCGCACCCGGTGTCCCGTCTCCATCCCCGGCTACGGAACGCAGGGCGAGTGTCAGCTCCGCCGCGGTGAAGGTGACGGCTCCTTCCGCGCCGACCGTGACGTCCGGGACGTCGCCGGTGAAGGTGAGCTGAAGTCCGCCGTCCGCCGCGGGCCGCGTCTGGGGCGCGACCAGACCGGTCCATTCGGCCTGAGCCCGCTCCCGGCCCTGTGTGACCGTCGTGTTCAGTGTCGCCGTGCCGCCGACGGCCCGCGCCCCTTCCGGCAGCAGTCGCTCGGCGAGCTCCGGCGGAAGGCTCGCCGCCACGCTCACCCCGCCCGGTCTGATCGGCTCGCCGACCGCGCCGGACTCGGGGAAGGCGTCGCCGAAGCCGATCTCGACATCGATCCGTTCCCGCACCGAAGTCAGTCGGCAGTCGTACGTCGCTGTCACCGTGCGAGCGACCCCGTCGCGCGCGGCCGAACCCGAGCCGGGCAGCAAGCCGATCACCAGGGCCCCCGCGGTGACCACGGCCAGTCGCACGGCGGGTCTGCGGCTCACGGCGGTTGTCATCACTGCTCTCCCGGAGAACGGACGCGGACGGGGAGGGACCGAGGCCTGTTCCGGGCAATGCCCTGTCGAAAATGCCGGTCAACTTCCGGTGCTGCTTTCACATTTGACCCTACGCACGAGTAATCAAGAGGCGCAACGGCCGAATGGGAAATGCGTCCCCGCCGCATTCAAGCGGGCGATCTCTTGTCCGCCGGACAGTAATCCGAGAACCGGGTTCATTCGTAGATGAGCATTCCCCGACTCGGCCCTTGACAGATCACCGAAGGTGGTGCTTGCACACACGCCCAAGATCCGGCTTGTCACCCGCGTCACAAATCGCGAGGGATCTTCGTACGCCGGTGAGCACTTCGCGTCCGGCGTCTTGACGTAACAGGGCAGGTACCGGCCTAGAGTTGTCACCGATGCCACGCGGCCACCCAAGGGAGACAGTGATGAGATCGGTGCGCATCGACTCCGCATGGACTAGGGTGCCAGAGGTGAGACCCCGGTCACAGACTGAGTAAGGGGAGCTCCATGACGACCGTGTCCAGGACCGGCGACGCGAACCATCCGCTGGGCACTCTCCCACGCGAGTTCGCCGCCGTCATGCGGCCCGAACTACCCGGACTCATCCAGGAAGTAGTGAACGAAGTCCGCCGCTCTTATCCCGAGTACGCGGAAGTACTCGACGGCCCTTACGCGCGGGCCGTTCATCTCATTGTCGAACACAATCTCACCAACTTCGTCGACCAGGTGGCCGCACCGGGCGCCTCCACCGTCCAGCGCGACAAGGTGTGCCGGATGTTCGGCCGCTTCGAGGCGTACTCGGGCCGCAGCCTGGACACCCTGCAGGCGATCTTCCGGCTCGGCGCGCGGCTCGCCCTGCAACGTGCCAAGCGAGTACTGCAACGGCTGAACCTGGCGGCCCCGCTCATGCTCTCGTTCGCCGACGCGCTGCTCGTCTATGTCGACGAGCTGATCGACGTGTCCCGCGAGGGCTACCTGGCGGCCATCGCGGAGATGGAACAGGGCCAGGACATCCAGCGGCAGAAGCTCCTTGAGCACCTCCTGTCCGATGTGGCCACCCCCAGGGCGACCCTCGCCGAACTCGCCGAGCGCGCCAAGTGGCGGCTGCCCGACGAGGTCACCCTGGTCGCCTTCAGCCCCGACGCGAAGCCGGACCGCGGTGCGATATCCGAGGACGTCCTGGTCAATCTGGGCGTGGCGCACCCGTACGCGCTGATCCCCGGCGCCGTCGACCCGCACCGGCGCGCCTTCATGGACGCGGCTCCGCACACCGTACGGGCCGCCGTCGGCCTGACGGTGCCGCTCGCGGACGCGGCGGAGTCCCTGCACTGGGCGCGCAGGACGCTGGGGCTGGTCGAGGCGGGCATCCTGGAAGACGCCCCGTACACCCACTGCGAGGACCATCTGGTCACGCTCTGCCTCTTCGCGGACCCCGGTCTGATCACCGCGCTCGCCAAGCAGCAGCTGGCCCCGCTGGCGGGCCTGACCGCCAACCAGCGCGACCGTCTCATCGACACCCTGCACGCGTGGCTCGACACGCGGGGCAACGCCGTGCAGATGGCCGAGCAGCTGCATCTGCACCCGCAGACCGTGCGCTACCGGCTGCGCAACCTGGAGAAGTCCTTCGGCGACCGGCTGGCCTCACCCGATCACCGGTTCGCCATCGAACTCGTGCTGCGCGCCCTGGAGTTGCGCGCCCGCAGGAACGGGGCGGGTCACCAGTCGCCCGCGCCTGCCGTGTCCGGCTGAAAGGGGCGGGAAGACGGGCCTCATCCCCGGCCCGCCCCCGCCCCCGCCTCAGTCCGCCCCGCCTCGGCCCGCCCGGCGCAGTACCACGGGCCGCAACCGGCTGTAGCCGCCCACCGACACCGGCCGCAGCCCCCGCAGCGCGTAGCGCTCCGTACCCGCCAGCTCCCCGGCGAACGCCGTGTCGACCAGTACGGTGCCGGGGCGGGCCACCGAGGTGAGCCGGGCGGCGATGTTCACCGCGGCCCCGTACACATCGCCGAACCGCCCCAGGACGGGGCCGTGCGCCAGTCCGGTGCGCACCTGGGGCAGGTCGGGGTCGGGGCGTGCCGCCAGCTCCAGGGCGATCTCCGCGGCCCCCGCCGCCGTTTCGCATACGTACAGGACTTCGTCGCCGATGGTCTTCACCACACGGCCGCCGCCGTCCGCGACCACGCCCGCGGTCCAGGTCTCGAACCGGTCGAGTGCCTGCCCGAGTTCGGCGATTCCGAGCCTGCGGGTCAGCCGGGTATAGCCGACCATGTCGGTGAATCCCACCGCCTGGGGACGGGTGTCGGGCCGGTCCTCCGCCGTGGTGAGGACGCGTTGGGCGAAGGCGGCCAAGTGCCGCCGCCAGACATGGCTCTGCAACAGCTCCAGTTCGGGCAGCAGCGCCTCGACGGCGTCGGCCAGCGCGTCGCCGTCGATCTGGTCGTCGGAGTGTTCCCTGAGCCAGGCCCACAGGGTGTGCACCTGCCACTCGGCGAGGCGGGACAGGTGCTGGCCGAGCGCCCTGGTCATCAGGGTCTCGCTGTCCTCGGTGATGAGCCCCGCCGCGATGAGGCGCTCGCCGACCAGCAGGGCGGCGACGTCGGCGTCCGTGAAGCTCACGGCGTCGTCGTCGACCACCGGGAATCCCAGCGCCCGCCATATCTCGTGCGTGCGCTCGGGCGGCACCCCGGACTTCGCGACGATGTCGCCCCTGGTGTAGATCCGGCCGCCGCCGAGCAGGAGCGGCTCGACACGCCGCCACAGTTCTTCGGCGTCGCGGCCGGGCTCGGGTGTCCGCGCGGTCATGTGGTGTGCACGATCAGGACGTCCAGGCCCGCCTTACGGGCGACGTCCGAGGGCACCGAGCCGAGGATGCGCCCGGCGAGCGAGCGCAGTCCGCGGTTCCCGACGACCAGCAGATCGGCCGCGTGCTCCTCGGCGACCCGCGTCAGCGCGGCCACCGGCTCGCCCTCCGCCGCCACCGGCCGCACCGAGGGCGCGCCTTGGGCGAGGGCCCGGTCCCTGGCGGTCTGCAGGGTGTCCATGGCGGGCGCGGACCCGACCACCTGGTAGGCCTCGTCCCCGAGTCGGTCCCGCGCCTTCGCCAGGTCACGGCCGCGCATCGGCAGATAGGCGCAGACGACGACGAGTTCGGCGCCGCAGGCGACACAGAGCCGCGCCGCCTGTTCGACCGCCGCGAGCGACGACGGCGAGCCGTCGGTGCCCACGACGACGGTCCGGTATCCGGCCATGACCACACTCCTTGCTTCGGGATCCGCTTGCTTCACGAGACGCCTGGCTGCCGCGTGCCGGGCGGCGGCAGCCGCAACTCGCCGTAGGCGCCCTGGGGTACCGCGGGCTTTCGGGGTGCGACCGCCGTCAGGCGCAGATATCCGGCGTCCTGGTCCGGCCTCGGGTCGGGCTCGCCCCGGTTCGGCCACAGGGCCATCGCCCGCTCGGCCTGCGCCGTGATCGTCAGCGAGGGGTTGACGCCGAGGTTCGCGGAGACCGCGGCCCCGTCGACCACCGAGAGGCCCGGATGGCCGTACACCCGGTGGTAGGGGTCGATCACCCCCTCCTCCGCGTTCGCGCCGATCGGGCAGCCGCCCAGAAAGTGCGCGGTCAGCGGCCGGCCCGTCAGCTCCCCGAGGTTGGTTCCGGCGAAGCCTCCGATGCGCTCGGCGAGCAGCCCCGCCGCCTGCCAGCCCTGCGGGATGTGCACGGGGTTGGGCGCGCCGTGGCCCTGTTCCACGGTGAGGGCGCCGCGGCGGCCGAGCCGGGTGGTCAGGGAGTTGTCGTGGGTCTGCATCACCAGGCCGATGATGGTCCGTTCCGACCAGCGGTACGTCGTCGCGGTCCTGGCGACCAGCAGCGGGTGCCGGGCGAAGGCCAGCAGCGCGGCGAGCGGCTTGGGGATGCGCTGCGAGTACTGCGGCACGCAGATCAGGGCCATCAGGTTGGAGCGACGGCCGTAGCGGACGCTCTCTATGTGGGTGGCCTCGTCGGCGTGCAGGGACGAGGTGATGGCGACGCCGCGGGTGAAGTCCGGGGTGTCGCGGGTGCCGCGGGTGCCGCGCGCCCTGCGGTAGCGGCGCGGGAAGGTGAGCGCGCCCACCAGTGCCTCGGAGTTGGTCCGGGTCAGCTCGCCGAGGCGGGGTGACAGGCGGGGCAGCAGCCCTCGCTCCCGCATGGTGTGCAGCAGGGTCTGGGTGCCGTGGGTGCCCGCCGCCAGCACCACATACCGGGCGCGCAGCACCCGCTGGGCCCGTTTGCGGCGCTTTCGGGGGGTGGGCGCGGCGGTCACCTCGAAGCCCGCGGGCGTATCGGCCACCGCGGTGACCGTGGTCAGGGGGTGGATGACGGCGCCCGCCCGCTCGGCGAGGTAGAGGTAGTTCTCGGTGAGGGTGTTCTTGGCGCCGACCCGGCAGCCCGTCATGCAGGACCCGCACTCGGTGCACGCGGTGCGCGCGGGTCCCGCGCCGCCGAAGTACGGGTCGGGGACCTCGGCGCCGGGGGTGCCCCGGACCGTGCCGGAGGCGTCCTCGCCGTCGCCGAAGAAGACGCCGACCGGGGTGAGCCGGAAGGTGTCCCCCACTCCCATCGCCTCGGCGGTCGCCCGCAGGTGTTCGTCCACTTCGGTAGTGGTGGGGTTCTGCCGTACGCCCAGCATGCGCCGGGCCTGGTCGTAGTAGGGGGCGAGTTCGCCCCGCCAGTCGGTGATCGAGGCCCACTGCCGGTCCTGGAAGAAGGCGGGCGGCGGTATGTAGAGGGTGTTGGCGTAGTTGAGCGAGCCGCCGCCGACTCCGGCGCCCGCGAGGACCATGACGTTCCGCATCGCGTGGATGCGCTGGATGCCGTACAGGCCGAGGCGTGGCGCCCACAGGTAGTCGCGCAGGGCCCAGGAGCTGGTGGGCAGGTCCTGCCGGCCGAAGCGGCGTCCGGCTTCCAGTACGCCGACGCGGTAGCCCTTCTCGGTCAGGCGCAGCGCGGCGACGGAACCTCCGAATCCGGACCCTACGACGATGACGTCGTAGTCATCGTCCCGCTCAGCCATGGTAGAGGGCCTCGATCTGGTCCGCGTAGGCGGCCGCCACGGCCTTCCGCTTGACCTTCAGCGAGGGGGTGAGCAGGCCGTTCTCCTCGGTGAACTCGCCCTCGACGATGACGAACTTGCGGATGGACTCGGCGCGTGAGACGGACTCGTTGGCGTAGTCCACGGCCTTCTGGACGTCGGCGATCATGCGCGGGTCGCGGATGACCTCGGACATCGGGGTGTCCTTGGGCTTCTTGCGCACCTCGAGCCAGTGCCCCACGGCGTCCGGTTCCAGGGTGACGACGGCGGCGACGTACGAGCGGTTGTCGCCGACGACCATGCACTGGCCGACGGGCGGGCGGCTGCGCAGCCGGTCCTCCAGCGGGGCGGGCGAGACGTTCTTGCCGCCGGAGGTGACGATGATGTCCTTCTTCCGGCCGGTGATCGTCAGGTAGCCGTCGTCGTCGAGTTCGCCGAGGTCGCCGGTGGCGAACCAGCCGTCGTCCAGGGCCTGTCCGGTCGCCTCGGGGTTGTTCCAGTACGAGCCGAAGACGATGTCGCCGCGGATGAGTACCTCGCCGCTGTCCGCGATGCGTATCGCGGTGCCGGGCACCGGCTGGCCGACCGTGCCGGGGCGCGGGCTGAGCGGGGGGATGACGGCGGCCGCGGCCGTGGTCTCGGTGAGGCCGTAGCCCTCGTAGATGACGATGCCCGCGGCGTAGAAGAAGAGGTTCAGCCGCCGGTCGAGCGGCGAGCCTCCGCTGATGGCGTAGCGCAGCCGTCCGCCGAGTTCCTTTCTGACCCGGCGGTAGACGAGCAGGTCGTAGAGGGCCCAGGCGAGGTAGAGCCCGAGCGAGGGGCCCTTGCCGCGGTCCAGGAACTTGTCCAGGTATGCCTCGCCGAAGCGCACGCCGATCCGGTCCGCGCGCGCGAACGACGCGCCCCGGCCGATCTTCTCCGCGGTGGCCCGTCCGGTGTCGTGGATCTTCTCGAAGAGATACGGCACGCCGACGACGAACGTCGGCTTGAAGGAGCGGAGTTCGGGGCGGAGTTCGTCGGGTTTGATGCTCGGGCAGTGGCCGAGTTCGATCCGGCCCATCATGCAGGCGAGTTGGATGGTGCGGCCCAGGATGTGCGCCAGTGGCAGGAAGAGCAGGGTGGAGGCGACCTGTCCGGTGACCTCTTTGAAGATGGGGTGCAGCAGTTCGACGGTGTTGGCGGCCTCGGCGTGCAGGTTGCCGTGGGTGAGGACGCAGCCTTTGGGGCGGCCGGTGGTGCCGGAGGTGTAGCAGACGGTGGCGATGGTGTCGGGGGTGAGCGCGGCGCGTCGCTTGGTGATCTCCTCGTCGGGTATCTCGCGCCCCAGCGCGGCCAGTTCGAGGATGGCGCCGTCGTCCAGTTCCCACTGGCGTGGCGGCTGGGGCAGCCGGGCGGCCGCCTCCTTGGCCGTGCGGGTGTGGTCGGCCGTCTCGGTGATCAGGTAGGCGGCGCCGGAGTCCCGGACGATCCACTCGACCTGTTCGGCGGATGAGGTGGCGTAGATCGGCACAGTCTGGCCGCCCGCGGCCCAGATCGCGAAGTCCAGGACCGCCCACTCGTAGCGGGTGCGGGACATCAGGGCGACCCGGCCGCCCGGTTCGAGGCCCGCGGCGATCAGCCCCTTGGCAGCGGCGGCTACTTCGCGGGCGAACGCGGCGGCGGTGACCGGCCGCCAGGAGCCGCCCGCCTTGCGGCGCACGACGACGGCGTCCGGTTCCTCGACGGCGTTGACGAAGGGGACGTCGGCGGCGGAGCCCGTGCGGCCCGTCGGGGCGAGCGGGGCGGTGCGCACTTCCCGTACGACGCCGTCTTGTCTGGTCAGCTCGACGGCGACCCGAGTCGCCAGGTCACTGCGCTGCTTGGCTCGTTTCAGATCTTTGCGTACGCCCATAGTCGGCTCCGTGGTTGGCCTGACATGTTGTGCCGCGCGGTGGTTCACAGTACTTACCCATCCGTCAACTTACCGGCGCGTAAGGAGAAATCAAGGAGGTCTGGCAATCTCCTGACTTCTGAGTAAGCTTACTCCAGAGTAAGTACCAGCCGAGGAGGCCCCCATGGCGTATGGCAACACCCCGGACAACCTGGCGGACCTGGACTTCGCGAGCGTCTCGCCCGAGGAGTTCGCGAGGCTCGTGAAGAGCCTGTCCGCCCAGGAGATCAAGGAGATGGCCCAGGACGGCGCACTGCGCGCCCGCGTCCTGAAGGAGGTCTTCGGGCGGATGGAACGGCAGTTCAAGCCCGAGGCGGCGGGCTCGCTCAGCGCGGTGATCCGCTGGAAGATCAACGGCGTGACCGAGGCGGTGTACGAGACCGCCATCGCCGACGGCGCCGTCACGGTCCGCGAGGGCCGGTCCGAGGGTGACCCGCGGGTCACCCTCGTCATGGCCGACGCGGACTTCCTCAAGCTGGTCTCCGGCAACGGCAACCCGGTGACGATGTTCATGACCCGCAAGCTCAAGATCGCGGGCGACGTCGCCCTCGCCTCCGGCCTGACCCGCTACTTCGACATCCCCAAGGCCTGATATGTCATCCGCCAACTCTTCCGCCGGCTTCTCCCTCGACCTCACCGAGGAACAGCGCGACCTGCGGGACTGGGTGCACGGCTTCGCGGAGTCCGTGGTGCGCCCGGCCGCCGCCGAGTGGGACGAGCGCGAAGCGACGCCCTGGCCGGTCATCCAGGAGGCCGCGAAGATCGGCCTGTACGGATTCGAGTCCCTGGCCGACCTGTTCGGCGACCCCACCGGGCTCTCGCTCCAGATCGCCAACGAGGAACTGTTCTGGGGCGACGCGGGCATCGGCATGGCCCTGTTCGGCACCTCACTCGCCGTCGCCGGGATCTTCTCCTCGGGCACCCCCGACCAGTTGGCCGAGTGGGTGCCGCAGTGCTTCGGGGACGAGAACGACCCGAAGGTGGCCGCGTTCTGCGTCTCCGAGCCTCAGGCGGGCTCGGATGTCTCGGCGATGCGCACCCGCGCCCGCCACGACGCGGCGAAGGACGAATGGGTGCTGACCGGCCAGAAGGCCTGGATCACCAACGGCGGGATCGCGAACGTGCATGTCGTGGTCGCCACCGTCGACCCGTCCCTCGGCGCTCGGGGCCAGGCGGCGTTCATCGTCCCGCCGGGCACCGTGGGCCTCGAAGGCGCCAAGAAGATCAAGAAGTTGGGGCTGCGCGCCTCGCACACCGCGGATGTCTTCCTCGACGAGGTGCGGGTGCCGGGCAGTTGTCTGCTCGGCGGCAAGGAACGCCTGGACGCCCGGATCGCCCGCGCCCGCGAGGGCACGGGCGGCGCGAAGGGGCAGGCCGCCATGGCCACCTTCGAGGTCAGCCGCCCGACCGTGGGCGCGCAGGCGCTCGGCATCGCCCGCGCCGCGTACGAGTACGCACTCGACTACGCCGACGGCCGGGAGGCGTTCGGCCGCCCGATCATCGAGAACCAGTCCATCGCCTTCGCCCTCGCCGATCTGCGCACCGAGATCGAGGCGGTCCGGCTGCTGATCTGGCAGGCCGCCTGGATGGCCCGCGGCGGCCGGACCTTCGACGCGGGCCAGGGCTCCATGGCCAAGCTGCGCGCGGGCGAACTGGCGGTCGCGGCGAGCGAGAAGGCGATTCAGGTGCTGGGCGGCGCCGGGTACAGCCGGGAGCATCCGGTGGAGCGGATGTACCGGGACGCAAAGATCTACACGATCTTCGAGGGGACGAGCGAGATCCAGCGCCTGGTGATCGCCAGGGCCATTTCGGGGCGGCAGATCCGCTGACGGCGGATCCACCGGCGGCGGTGGACGCGGCGCGTCTGGCCGGTGGTCAGACGCCTGCCGGTGGTCAGACGCCCGCGTTGAGCGCGCCGATGAGGTGGGTGACGGTCGCCGCCATGGCCTGCCGCCCCACGGTCAGGTAGTGGCGGGTGTCCACGGCCCGCGGGTACTCGGCGAGGTGGGCGCGGATCGCCTCGGTCATGGCGATGTTCAGGGCGGTGCCGATGTTGACCTTGGCTATGCCGCCCGCGACCGCACGGGCCAGTTCGTCGTCCGGGACGCCGGAGGAGCCATGGAGGACGAGGGGCACGGGAACGGTCTCGTCGATGCGGGCGAGCAGCGCGTGATCGAGGGCGGCGGTCCGCGAGGTCATCGCGTGCGAGCTGCCGATCGCGACGGCGAGGGCGTCGACGCCGGAGTCGGCGACGTACCGGAGCGCCTCCTGCGGGCAGGTGCGGGCGCCGGGCGCGTGCGCGTCCAGCGGCGCTCCGCAGCCCTTTCCCCCGTCCTTCCCGCCGACCTCCCCCAACTCAGCCTCGATCCAGAGGCCTTGGGAGTGCGCCCAAGCGGTGGCGGCGCGGGTCGCGGCGAGGTTCTGCCGGTAGGGCAGATGGGACGCGTCGTACATCACGGAGCTGAAACCGGCGTCGGCGGCCTGCCGCAGCAGGGTGTCCCGTGTGACGTGGTCGAGGTGCAGGGCCACCGGTACGGCCGCGGCGTCCGCGAGAGCGAGGGCGGCTCGGGCGAGCGGCAACAGCCGCCCGTACCGGTAGGCGACCGCGTTCTCGCTGATCTGCAGCAGCACCGGGGACTCGGCGGCCTCGGCGCCCGCGATGACGGCCTCGGCGTGTTCCAGGGTGATGATGTTGAAGGCCGCGACGGCGCGGCGCTCGGCGGCGGCCTCCGCGACGAGGAGGCCGGTCTGTGCCAGCGGCATCGGAGTTCCCTACCCTCTTCCGGTCTGGTGGCGCGGTCAGCTGGCCCGGAGGATGACCGAACGGCTCAGATGGCGCGGTCGGTCCGGGTCGAGGCCCCGTGCCGCGGCGATCGCGACGGCCAGGCGCTGGACGCGCACCAGCTCGGCGAGGGGGTCGAGCGCCCCGGCCACCCACAGCGCGCCGGTCTCCCGCACCTGTGCGGCGAGCCCGTCCGGGGCCTCGCCGAGCATCCAGGTCGCGGTGGTGGCGCTGGAGATGCTGATCGGGCCGTGCCGGTACTCCATCGCCGAGTACGCCTCGGTCCAGGACAGCGCCGCCTCGCGCATCTTCAGCGCGGCCTCCTGGGCGAGCCCGTTGGTCCAGCCGCGGCCGAGGAAGGTGAACTGGGCGCACTCTACGACCCCTTCGGGCAGCGGCTCGGCGAGCGCGGTGCGGGCGTCGGCCTCGGCCTGCTCGGTGCGCTGTCCGAGGTGGGCGCGGAGCAGCGTCAACGCGGTGGTGGCGAACCGGGTCTGGACGACCGACTCCTCGTCGGCGAACGCGAGGACCACGGCGTCGTCGGCGTGCCGCAGCACCGGGGCGTCCGCGACAGCCGTGAGCACGGTGGTGCGGGCGCGTCCGCGCACCAGGGCCAGCAGGTCGAGCACCTCGGTCGTGGCGCCTGACCGGGTCAGCGCGAGGACACGGTCGTACGAGCGTGCCGCCGGGTACTCCGAGGCGGCGAAGGCGTCGGTCTCGCCGAGGCCCGCGCCCTCGCGGAGCCCGGCGATGGCCTGCGCCATGAAGAACGAGGTCCCGCAGCCCACCACGGCCACCCGCTCACCGGGCGCGGGCAGGGCGTCGCCGTGCTCTCCCGCCAGTGCGGCGGCGCGTGCCCAGCACGCGGGCTGGCTGTTCAGTTCGTTCTCGACATGCGTCATGCCGGTCTCCCGCCCTGTGAAATCCGGTGCGCGTTTGATGCGCGCACTTGAAAGATAGAGCTACTTTTCGAGCATTATCAAGCATCCAGGGGGCTGGGTTAAGGTCAGCACCGACAGAGAGCGACACAACTGAGGGACGGTGCGGATGTCGCGCGAGGGCCGCTGGCAGGTGCTCCTTGAGCTGCTCGTGGAGCGGGGCCGCCTGGACGTCGACGAGGCGGCGACCGCCCTGGGCGTCTCGGCCGCGACCATCCGCCGGGACTTCGACCAGCTCGCCGAGCAGCAGATGCTGGTGCGTACCCGCGGCGGCGCGGTGGCCCAGGGGGTGTCCTATGAGCTGCCGCTGCGCTACAAGGCGGCGCGACAGACGTCGCAGAAGCAGCGGATCGCGAAGGCGGTGGCGGACCTGATCGCGCCGGGCGCGGTGGTCGGCCTGACCGGTGGCACCACGACCACCGAGATCGCCCGTGCGCTCGCGGTGCGGCCCGAACTGGCTGCGGGGGCACCGGCCTTGACCATCGTGACCAACGCGCTCAACATCGCCACCGAGCTGGCCGTGCGACCGCAGTTCAAGATCGTGGTGACCGGCGGAGTGGCCCGGCCGCAGTCCTACGAACTCACGGGCCCGCTCGCCGACGGGGTCCTCAGCCAGATCACCCTCGATGTCGCGGTGCTCGGTGTGGGCGCGTTCGACGTGGTGCACGGGGCCACCACGACCGACGAGGGCGAGGCGGGGATCAACCGTCTGCTGTGCGAGCGGGCCGAGCACGTCGTGGTCGCGGCCGACTCCACGAAGCTCGGCCGGCGCTCCTTCGCCCGGATCCGCGCGACGGAGCAGGTGGACACACTGGTGACGGACACGGATGTCTCCGAGGAGACGGCCGCGCGGTTCACCGACGCGGGGGTGTCACTGGTGACGGTCTAGGTTCTGCCCGGCGGGCAGGACCCAGACCGTCACGGTGAGCGGTTCGCCGGGTCAGCTTCCGCAGTGGAGCTGCCCCGATCGGAATACGACGCCGTCGGCCGCACCCGGTGCGGCCCGGTCCTGGGCGGTGGCGGGCAGGGCGCGGGCGGCCTCGTCGTCACTCAGGCAACCGGCCCAAACGAGGGCTCACCCGATAGGCACACCATAGGGAGATTGCTCTCTCTAGGTAAGAGAATCCCCGCCTGACGCCTTCTTCCCTGTTGACACGGTGCCTTGCACGAAGTTGACGCGCTGGGCCGAGCGTGGAACCTCGTCAACTACCCCCTGAGGGGGGGGAGGTTTGCAGGCAGGGTGAGACGGAAAGCTGATGTCCCACTATGGAACCCTGCGTCCGGAACGCCTATGACGTTCTGGGGCGGTTGACTGCGCCCCGCTGCCACGCGGCATCGGCCCGGTGGGCGATGTTGCGGGAGCCGTTGTGGTCCGCGTGCAGGGTGATCCCGCAGGACTTGCACACGAACCGTGCCTGGTCGATCCGGTTGGACCGGTGGGTGTGCCAGCATTCAGAGCACTGGCGGGAGGTGTTGCGCGGGTCCACATGGACCACGGGCACACCGGCCCGCCGTGCTTTGTACTCCACGAAGGAGCCGAGCTGGGCGAACGCCCACGAGGAAAGCCGTGCCCGCTGGTCTTTCCTGGCCGTGACCCTCTGGCGGATACCGGTCAGGTCTTCCAGACCGATACCGCGGGAGGTGCGTTCAGCGGTGGCGATGTTGACGATCCCGAGATCCACGCCGAGGAAGCCCTTCGGCTCGATCGGCTCGGGTTCGGGGATGTCGATGGTCGCGATGAGGAAGAACATGCCGTCCCGCATCACCAGGTCGGATTCGCCCTTGCGCTGTGCGAGAAGCCGCATGGCTTCCCCGGAGCAGACGAACGGGATGCCCTTGAGCCGACCGGCCACCGTCCAGATGCTGACGGTGCGGGTGTCGAGGTTCCACGTCAGAATCCGGTCGTCGTACGGCTGAGCGGAGGTCTCCCTGAACCGGATCGGCTTCGACTCGGCCTTGGCCCGGCGCTTGGAGCCTTCCGGGCCGTGGTTCCCGGCGCGGAGGTTCGCCTTGAGTGTGGCGTAGGCGTCGCACACCTTCTTGACGGTGCGCACCGCCGCCTGCGCCCCGAGATCGAAGTCAGCCTTGATCCGGTGGTACACCGCGTCCTGGAGGACGTTCCTGCGCTTGAGGTCTTTGGCGAACGCCACCTCGGAGGCTGCGTTCGCGGCCCGGTTGCAGGCGCGCAGGGTCGCCGCCAGTGCGTCCGCGTCGTGAGCGGACGCAGGCAACAACTTCACCTGCGCGGTGATCTTCACGCAAGTGACACTAGTGGGACCCTGAGAGACCAGTCAACTCGGGCCTACCAGCGGGAAGTCCGGGCTCAGTGGCGATCCGCCCTGACGGCGAATCGCCGCTCATTTCCCTGCTCCGCAGGAGCTTCGACCCCTCCCCGCCCTAAAGGACGGGGCGCCCTCGAACGAGACAGGTGAACCAACCGGTACACAGAGCGCGGGGCGGGATGTCAGGGGCGGAGCCGTATCGGGAGTCGCTGGACGCTGTTGCCCACGAAGGAGGCGTGCCGGGGCAGTTCGGGTTCCGGGACCGCGAGGTCGAGGTCGGGGTAGCGGGTGAAGAGCCGCTCCAGGGCGATGGTGGCCTCCATACGGGCCAGCGGGGCGCCCATGCAGTAATGCGCGCCGTGGCCGAGTGAGAGGTGCCGGGCGGCGTGCTCGCGGGTGATGTCGAAGCGGTCGGCGTCGTGGCCGTGCGCCCGCTGGTCGCGGCCCGCCGCGGAGTAACCGGCCAGTACGGGGGTGCCTCGGGGGATGACGGTGCCGCCGACGGTCAGATCGCGGGTCGGGTAGCGGAACGGGAAGTAGCTGACCGGGCTGTCCCAGCGCAGCGTCTCCTCCACCACGGCCGCCCAGGTCGCCTTGCCGGACTGCGCGAGGGCGAGCTGCTCGCGGTGGGTGCACAGGGCGCGTACGGCGTTGGTGATCAGGTTGAGGGTCGTCTCGTGCCCGGCGATGATGGTGAGCATCAGCGTGCCGATGAGCTCCTGCGGGCTGAGCCGGTCGCCGTTCTCCTCGCGGGCGGCGAGCAGCGCGCTGGTGAGGTCGTCTCCCGGCTTCGCGGTCTTGGCGGCGGCGACCGCGCCGAGGGTCTCCACCATCTCCCGGTTGGCGGCCATCGCCTCCTGCGGGGTGATGTCGGTGGCGACGATCTGGTTGGACAGGTGGTGCAGTCGGGCGTGGTGCTCGGGGTCCACGCCGAGGAGTTCACAGATGACGCCCATCGGCAGCGGCATCGCGAAGTGCCGGCGCAGGTCCGCGACGCCGTCGCCCGCGGCGGCGGCCCGGTCCAGGCCGTCCAGCAGCGACGCGGTCAACGCCTCGATCCGCGGCTGGAGTTCGGCTACCCGGCCGGCGGTGAACGCCTTGCCCATCAGGGAGCGCAGCCGCCGGTGGTCGGCTCCGTCGGCGGTGGTCATGCCCTGGACGGTGGCGAAGGTCTTCAGGGGCCAGCCGTCGGCTATCTCGCCTGCCTGGAGCGCGGCGAAGTGCTGTGCGTCCTTGGCGACGTCGGGGTGGGCCAGGAACTCCTTGAGCGCGTCATGGCCGAGTACCGCCATGCCCTCGACGTCGCCGGGCATGACGACCGGGGTGACGGCGCCCCGCGCGAGCAGGCGGGCGTTGTCCGCGTGCGGGCAGCCGCCCGCGCGGTCCAGGCGGTGCGGCTGGTCCGCCGCGGTGTGCTCCGATGGCGTGTTCACAGGGTTCTCCTAGGGCAGATGGGGGGTGCTGAAGCGGACCGGGAGCGCGGCGAGGCCCTTGCTCCAGGGTGATTTGACCCACTCCAGTTCGCTCTGGGGTACGGCCAGTTCGAGGTCGGGCAGCCGGTGCCGGATGGTGTCGACGGCGGTCCGGGTGATGAGCCGTGCCGGGTCCTGTGCGGGGCAGGTGTGCGGGCCCGCCCCGAAGGCCAGGTGGGAGCGGTTGCCGACGACCGGGGCGCCGTCGTCGGGGAGGATGCTCGGGTCCGCGTTGGCCGCGGCCAGGCCGAGGATGAGCATGTCTCCGGTGCGGATGTCCTGTCCGCCGATGCTCATGTCGCGGGTGGCGTAGCGGGCGGGGAAGTTCTGGGTCGGCGGGAAGCGCCACAGGACCAGGTCGAGCGCGTCGTCCACGCTGAGGTGTCCGCCGGTCAGCGAGGAGCGGAACGCCGGGTCGCAGAGCAGGATGCGCAGGGTGGTGGCGATCCAGTTGACGGTGGTCTGGTTGCCCGCGACGAACATCACGACGAGGTTGTGCAGGACCTCTTCGTCGGTGAGCGCGGCGGGGTGGTGCAGCAGGGTCGAGGTGATGTCGTTGCCGCGCTGGCGGCGCTTCTCCTCGATCAGCGCGAGCAGGATCGCGGCCATGCGCTTGCTGGCGTCCGCGGAGGCGCTGTCGGCGGCGACCGTGCCCGCGAAGGCTTCCACCAGGCGGCGTCCGGTCGTCACGTCCACGCCGAGCAGGCCGGTGATGACGCGCATCGGCAGCTGGCGTGCGTAGTCGGCGACTAGGTCGGCCGTGCCGTGTGCCGCGAAGGACGTGATCAGTTGCTCGGCCGTGGCCCGCACGGTGCGTCGCAGTTCGTGGCCGTTGATCCCGGCCAGTGCGGTGGAGACGGCGGCCCGCATCCGGCGGTGCTGCTGTCCGTCGGAGAACAGCAGTGCCGGACGCCAGCCGACCATCGGCAGGATCGGCGAGTCGGCGGGCACCCGGCCTTCGCGGAGCAGTCCCCACCGGCGCGGGTCGTGCGAGAAGTCCTGTTCGTCGCGGGTCAGTTGGAGAAGCTCGCGGTGGCCGATGACCAGCCAGGCGTTGATGCCGGGGGCGATGGAGACGGGGGCGACGGGTCCGTGTGCGCGGCGCAGCCGCTCGTACAGCGCGGGCATCGCGTCGCCGTCGAGGTCGGGTCCGTACAGCGCGGTCGGCGGCTTCGCGGCTCCGGTGACCGGGCAGCGGGCGTCGGAGCCGACCGTGGAGTGGAGTGTGCTCATGGGGTCTCCGTGGCGACGTGGATGAGGTGGCGGACGAGGGCGATCAGCGCCCGCACCGATGACGTACGGTCGCGTGCGTCGCAGGCCACCAAGGGGGTTTCGGGGAGCAGGTCGAGTGCCGCCCGGAGGTCGTCTGGGTGGTGTTCGGGGCTGCCGGGGAAGACGTTCACGGCGACGGCGAAGGGCAGCCCGAGGTCCTCCAGGTTGCCCAGCGCGTCGAAGGACGCGGCCAGGTCCCTGGTGTCCACCAGGGCGAGCGCGCCGAGCGCGCCCTTGGCCAGGTCCCGCCAGGCGGGCAGGAAACGGGGCTGGCCCGGAGTGCCGAACAGGTAGAGCACCAGATCCCCGTCGAGGGTCATCCGGCCGAAGTCGAGAGCGACCGTGGTGGTCGTCTTGGCGTCGGCGGCGACGGTGTCGACGCGGGCGCCCGCCTGGGTCATCACGGCCTCGGTGGACAGGGGCTTGATCTCCGATACGGTGCCGATGAGGGTGGTCTTGCCCACCCCCAGCGGGCCGACGACCAGGATCTTCGCGGCGCCCGCGACGCTCGGGGCGAGGTACTTTCCGGTGCCCGTGCCCGTGCCGGAGTGCGTGCTGGACGGTGGGGTCTCCGGGGGCGCGTCAGAGGTGGCTTTCGAGCCCATCGAGTACCTTTCTGAGCATGGTCACATCGGCGCGTTCGGCCGGGGGGATCGGCGGGCGGGTGACGATCAGGCCCCACCTGAGGAGGTCGGAGAGCAGCACTTGCACCACCGAGGACGGCTGGCCGATGTGGGCGGCCACCTCGGCGACCGACAGCAGCCCCTGACAGTGCCTCAGGATGGCCCGGTGTTCGGGCTGCAGGGACGCGGGGAACGCCGCGTCCGTCGCCATCACCAGGGACTCCCAGGCCAGCGGCTCGATGTCGGACGCCGCCCGCCCGCGGGTGATCACGTACGGACGTACCGCCGAGGCCGTGTGCGCCTCTGGCCGTTCGGTCATGACGACGTGACGGCCTGGTCCCGTGGCTGACTGCTCAGGTGTGCGCCGATCTTCGCCACCAGCAGCTGCATCTGCTGGGCGACGAGGCCGACGTCGGCGTCCGGGTCCGTGGCGACGCCCAGGTGCGCGCCCACTCCCGCATGGGTGAACAGGACGAACCCGTGGTCGGACTCCAGCATCAGCTGCCGCACGCCTGCGCCGTCGCCGAACAGCAGCGTGGTCGTGGACCTGCCGGTCATGGTCATCGCCGCGCAGGCCGCGGCGAGGGACTCGGCCTCGCCCGTGCTCAGGGCGGCCACCGGTCCTGAGAGGTTCTCCGCGGACGCGTGCCCGAGGCGCAGGCCGTCCTCGGAGACCACCACGGTGTGCCGGACACCGGGAATCTCGGTCAGCGGACGGAGCATCCAGCCGAGGTCGGGAAGGGGGGCGATGGTTCCGGTCACGGCCGGCCTCCGTCGTGATCGTCGCGGGTACTGGGCAGGGACGGTCGTCCGGGCTGCGGGGGCGCGGCCGAGGGGTTCGGGTCCTGGGGCGGGGGCGGCGCGTCCGCGTCGAGTGCCGCGCGGCCGCGCAGTGATCCGGACACCACGCTGGCGATCGAGGCGCGGGCCGCCTCCGGTGTCCAGGGGGCGGCGGGCGCGGGAGCCGGTGCCGGTGCCGGTGCCGGTGCCGGAGCGGACTGTCGGGGGTCCGGAGCCGGCTGGTGGGCGGCCGCGCCGGGCGGCTGCCGTCGGCTCCGCCGCCGCGGCAGCGCGGCCGGGGGCTCGCCGCCCGTGCGGGGCGGCTGCGGGGCGCCGAACCCGGCGGGCTCCGGGTGCTCGGCGGGGTCGCGCCGCCCGTACGGCCGCGGGGCGGCGTCGGGCAGGGGGTGCGCGGGGTCGCTCGGGTGCGAGGTGGACGCGGGGGCCGGGTGCGGGGTGTGGGCGGCGCCCGGCTGGGGTGCGGGGAGCGGGGGTTCGGCGGGCCGCTGGTGCGGTGCCGCTGTCCCCGCCTCCGGTTGCCGGGCGGCCGGGTGGAGTGACTGGGGCTCGGTCAGCAGCCGCAGCGGCACGAACATCACGACCCGCGTGCCGCCGTAGGCGGATGCTCCGCTGAGCTCCACGTTGAAGCCGAGCTCCCGGCTCCAGCGGCCCACGCAGGCCAGGCCGAGGCGGGGCACCGCGCCCAGCCGGGCCAGGTCCTGGTCGTCGCGGAGCTGGCCCATGGCCTGTTGCAGCACGTCCGGCGGCATCCCGAGTCCGGCGTCGTCGATCTCGATGACCGCTCCGGCGCCGACCTCGCGGATCGTGACGGCGACCTGGGTGCGCGAGGGCGAGAAGACCGTGGCGTTCTCGAGGAGTTCGGCGATGGCGTGCATCAGCCCCTCCACCGCGGGCGGCACCGCGTGCAGCGTCTGTCCGCCGTGCACCTCGATCCGGCCGTACTCGACGATCCTGGACTGCGCGCCGCGCACACAGTCGTACAGCGAGACCGGTCTGGTCTCCCGGCGTGCGGGCCAGATACCGCACATCACCAGGAGCGTCTGGGCCTTGCGCGTCATCTGGGCGGCGGCGTGGTCGGCCTTCATCACGTCCGCCATGAGTCGGGGGTCGTCGATGGAGCGCTCGACCTGGTCGAGCACCTGCTGCTGCACCGTGGCCATCGCGTGCATCGTGCGGGCGACGGACTCGAAGGCGGCCTGCACCGAGTCGCGCAGGCCGCGCTCGCGGCGTACCGCCTCGCCCGACCCCAGCGCGCCGACCACCGCCGCCAGGGCTCGGGCGAACTCCTCGCCGGTGTCGTCCGGCGGCGCCAGCGGCCCCGGCGCGCCCTCCAGTCGCTGCCCGGTCCGCACGCGCTCCGCGATCACCGGGAGGCGTACGTTCGCGAGGTGCGCCACCTCGGCCTCCCGGACGGCGGCGAGCCTCTCCTGCCGGGCCCGGCTCTCGCGCGCCGCGGACAACTGCCGGGTGAGCAGCAGCACCCAGGCCAGGAGCAGCACCACGGCCGCGGCGCAGGAGGCGGCCAGGATCTGCCGCCATTCCGCCGCGGCGTTCCCCGCGGCGAGCGCCGCGCCGGCGGCGGCGAGCACCGAGGCCGTCAGCCAGGCGGCGGCCTGCCGGCCCGCTGGCCCGCCGTTCGGACGGCTCACCACGGCGCACACGCCCCGACGGTTCCGCACACCACAACCACGACGAACGTTCCCCCTGCCCGCATCGAACTCACTTGCCCATCGAGGGCATGGCAGAGCTTAGATCAACCCGGCGGGTTTGGCCCAAGGTTGAGAGCCCCCTACGGGCGCTCAGGGACCGCGGCTTGAGGGTCGTCCACGCTGCCGGACATGATCGTACGCAGGTGCTCGGCGGTGTGGTCGGGTGCCTTCGGATCACTGCCGTTTCCTCGCGGCGGGCTGCTCGGCGCGGTCGCGGGGGCGGATGCCGCGGATATCTCCGTGCCGTGGCGCCGGTGGAGGTGCAGACTCGCTCCATGGCGACGATGCGGGCGTTCCGGGACGAGATCAGCGGCTGGGCGGCGGGCGGGCCCGGCGGACCGGTGTCCGATTCGGCCGCGCGGCTGGGTGTGCGGACGGCGGTGCTGCTGGAAGGGCTGAGTGATCTCGCGGCGGTTGAGGCGCTGGCCGGCCGGCGCGGCCGGGACCTGGCCGCCGAGGGTGTGTGCGTCGTGCCGATGGGCGGGGCGATGAACGTCGGCCGCTACGCCGGCCTCCTCGGGCGGCCCGGTCTGGGGCTGCGCTTGGTCGGGCTGTGCGACGAGGGTGAACGGCGCTTCTACGAACGCAGCTTGGCGCGGGCGGGAGCGCAGGCGGGAGCGGGGGCGGGGGCGCAGCGGCCGGACGTCTTCGTGTGCGTGTCGGACCTGGAGGACGAGCTCATCCGCGCGCTGGGCACGGACCAGGCCGAGGAAGTCGTCCGGGCCGAGGGCGACTTCCGCGCCTGGCGGACCTTCCTGCGCCAGCCCGCGCAGCAGGGCCGCCCCCGGCAGCGGCAGTTGCGACGTTTCCTCGGCACGAAGAAGGGCCGCAAGATCCGCTACGGCCGACTCCTCGTCGAGGCCCTCACCCCCGAGCGGGTACCAGCGCCGCTCGACGGCCTCCTCACGAGCGTGTGAGACCTGGTCGTGGACCTCGGCGGCCCGCGATCTCGGTGGCCTGGCCGTCTGCCGGGTGGTTAGTCTCGGTTCCCATGAATCAGCGGCGGCGTAAGAAGCTCTCCCGGCGTCTCTTCCAAGCGATCGCGGGAGGTGACACCGTCGCGGTGAGGACGCTTGTGCGCGCTGGGGTCGCCCCGGACCGGACGGACAGCGAGGGGACCACCCCGCTGTACGCGGCGTCCGTGAGTGGGCAGGCGGGGATCGTCCGCCTGCTTTTGGCGGCTGGGGCCTCCCCGGACGCCGAGAGCGGCGGGCTCGGCGCGGAGGGCACTCCGTTGTGCGCCGCCGCGTGCTGGGGGTACACCGCGACCGTGCGCGAACTGCTCGCGTACGGCGCCGATCCGAATCTTCGTGAGGATGACGGCACGGGCTGGACCCCCCTGAAGTGGGCGGATCACGGCCCTCATCACGAAACCGCCGGCCTCCTCGTCGCGGCGGGCGCCGCCCCGGAGCGCTAGCCGGGGTGAGGCCGCGCGACACGGAGCCCGGTGGCGGTGGCCGGGCTCCGTGTCGCGCGGGGTGTGGTGTGGTGGTGACCTCGAGTCAGCCGTGTTTCTCGATCTCGACCTTCGGCAGGATCCGGTCCAGGCCCGCCGGGATCCACCAGGCGCGCTCGCCCATCAGCTGGAGCACGGCCGGGACGATCAGACAGCGGATGACGATGGCGTCCACGAAGATCGCGACGGCCATGCCGAAGCCGAACTGCTGGAGCATCCGGTCGCCGCTGAGGATGAAGGCGCCGAAGACGGCGACCATGATGGCTCCGGCCGCCACCACGACCGAGCCGGTGTGGGCGAGGCCCTCGCGGACGGCCGTCGAGGCGTTCCGGGTGCGGAGCCACTCCTCGCGGATCCGGGAGACCAGGAAGATCTCGTAGTCCATCGAGAGGCCGAAGACGATCGCGAAGATCATGATCGGCAGATAGGCCTCGATGGGGCCGGACTCGAAGCCGAACATGCCCTTCTGGAAGACGAGGGTCGTCGCGCCGAGCGCGGCCCCGATGCTCAGCAGGTTGAGCAGCGCGGCCTTGAGCGGAACCAGCACCGACCGGAACACCATGACCAGGATCAGCAGCGAGAGGCCGACCACGATGGCGATGAACAGCGGCATGCGCGCGCTGACGGTGTCGGCGTAGTCGATGACGGCGGTGGTGGCGCCGCCGACCAGGAACGTCGCGCCCGTCTCGGCGCTCAGGCCGACCAGCACGTCGTCGCGCAGCGTGTGCACGAGCTCGGTGGTCTTCTCGTCCTGCGGGGCGGTGTCGGGGAAGGCGATGACGGTGAAGGCCTTGTTGTCCTCGGCGGGGATCGGGCCGGTGGCGGCGGCGATGCCCTCGGTCTCGTTGAGCCGCTGGGACAGCTCGCCGCCCACCTCCTGGGTGCCTTCCGTGACCACGATCAGGGGGCCGTTGAAGCCCGCGCCGAAGCCCTCGGCCAACAGGTCGTAGGCCTTGCGGCTGGTGGACGCGGCGGGGTCGTTGCCCGCGTCGCCGAAGCCGAGCCGCAGATCGGCGGCGGGCACGGCGAGCGCTCCGAGCGCGACCACGGCGAGCAGGAAGGCGGCCAGCGGGCGGCGCTGCACCAGAGTGGCCCAGGCGCGCCAGCGGGCCCCGCCCTCGGCGGTCTTGCCCTTGGCGACGCACTTGTCCGCCTTCGCCGTGAACTGCCGGGCGAAGCGCTTCCCGAACAGGGCGAGCAGCGCGGGCAGCAGGGTGAGCGAGGCGAGCATGGTCACCAGGACGGTGAGCGCGACGGCGACGGCGGTGCCCTGGAGCGAGCCGAGGCCCAGCGCGACCAAACCGAGCAGGGCGACGATGACGGTGCATCCGGCGAAGAAGACGGTGCGCCCCGCGATGTCGAGTGCCGTGCGCGAGGCCTGTTCGGGGCTCGCGCCGCGTACCAGCTCGGCGCGGTAGCGGGCGAAGATCAGCAGGGCGTAGTCGATGCCGACGCCGAGGCCGACGAGCATCATGATGTACGGCGTGTAGCTGGCGATCGTGAACACGTGCGAGATCAGGATGATCGCGCCGAGTGTGCTGCCGACCGCGAACACGGCGGTGATCACGGGCAGTCCGGCGGCGATGACGGTGCCGAACATCAGGCCGAGGATGACCAGCGCGGCGAGCATCCCGACGCCTTCGGCTCCGCCGCCCTCGGACTCGGCGAGCTTGCGGGCGGCGTTGCCGCCGAGTTCGACGCTGACTCCGTTCCCGGCCGCGGTGCGGGCGGTGTCGAGGACACGTTGGGTGTCCTCGACGGCCATGTCCTCGGACTTGCCGTCCAGGACGACGGTCGCGTAACCGATGCGGCCGTCACGGGAGACGGCCTGCTCGTCCTCGTACAGGTTGCGCACCTGGGCCACCTTGGGCAGGTCGGCCACCTTGTCGAGCATGGTCGTGACGCTGCTTCGGGTCTGCTCGCCGTCGAGGCCCCGGTCGTCGCGCACCACGATGGACAGGGTGCCGCCGGCCTGCGACGAGCCGTGCTTCTCCATCGTCTCCAAGGCCTGCTGGGTCTCGGTGCCGGGCACCGAGAAGTCGTCGCGGTACCCGTCGCCGACGGCGGACGCCCCGGCCCAGACCCCCACCAGGACGACCACCCACAACAGCAGAGCGGTCCACCGGTGGCGCTGGGCGAATCCGGCGGTGCGCTCGAGAAGAGATCGCGGGGGCGGCGGGGGCGGCGGCATCGTGGGCGTGTTCCCCCGGACCGGAGTTGTGGTCACCATGCACTCCTTGTTGAGACTGTGCGCCTAGAGGTGTCACGCTCTGGTCGAGGGGGCCCTGAGTCGTGCTTGAACCACGCTCAGGAACGTCAGGCCGAACGATCGACGCCGCCCGCCGCCTGCCGCCCGTCGGTCTCCGGCCTGCCGGACGTACTGCGCGACCGATTCTCTTGACAGGTGCATTCAGGAGTCTTACGTTCCGCGGCTAAGCGCTCTGAGAGCGCTCTCAGAAATCGGACTCGTGAAGACCCGTGAAGACCCGTGATGACTCGTGATGACTCGAGGTGTCGTATATGCCCGTCCCCCACACCAGACCCGCCGCCGCGCTGGTCCTGGTCACCGCCGTGGCCGCCGTCGGACTCGGTCCGGGGGGCGCCCCCGCGGCCCCCCCCCCCCCGCCCCCCGGGGGGGGGGGGGCCCCCCTCCCCAACCGATTACCCCCCCCCGCAGCCCCCCGGGGGTCGCCGGGGGCAGGGGGGGT
>NZ_JBTVYK010000066.1:0-39464 GCF_054788135.1 Streptomyces sp. O3 | reverse complement strand
GTGACGTGGTACAGGAACACCGCCATGGCCGCGTAGAAGCGGAGTCCCGTCAGCGACGGCAGTCCGGCTGACGTCGGGGCCCCCCCGGGGCGGGGGGGGGCCCCCCCGGGGGGGGGGGGGGCCGCGGGGGCCACGGGGTCGGCCTTCGGAGCGCCACCCCTGCCGCGGCCTCCCTGCTGGTCAGGTGCATGATGAAGTAGACAGACGGGGGAGGGGCAAGGCGGGAAGAAGGATGGGAAGGGGCGGGGATGGCGCACTGGACGATGGAGCGGCAGGAAGCGGCGGCGACTCCCGCGGTGCCGGAGCGTGTCGGCGGCGCGGGCTGGACGGCCGCGTGGCTGACGGGGGCCGTGGCGCTGGCGGGGGAGGGCACGCTCGCACTCGTCGTCGCCTTCCTGGCGGGCCTGCGGGAGGAGCACTATGTCGCCGCTGGCTTCGGGGCCTACGTCGGGTATCTCCTCTTCGCCGTGATCACCGCGATCGCGCTCGGCCTGGCGGGGCTGATCGTCTCGGCGGCGGCCGTCCTGCCGGTCGTGCAGTTGTCGCGCTGGTCGGCCAGCAGGGCCGGGCGGGCGGAGACGGTGCGCTGGTGCCTGGCCGCCTGCGGCGTGTTCGCCACGGTGGCCGCCGTGGGCACCGGGGTGCCGACGATACTTCTCGGCGGCAGTTGGAGCGTGCCCGCGCTGGTTCTCCTCGTGGCCTTCCTCGGCATGGCTCCCGCCGCCCTGTGCGCACGGGCGGTGACCGTCCGGCGCGGCACGGGCGCACGGTTCGGGCTGGGCGCGGTGGTGCTCGGCTGCGGGCTGGCGCTGTCGTCGGTGGTCTTCGCCGGTGGCCTGGCGGCCTACGCGACCGGTCTGGTCCAGATATACGAGCCGCCACGGCTCACCGAGGCGCAACTCGTCGGCACTTGGACCGACGACCAAGGCGGCACTCTCACCCTCCGGGCCGACGGCACCGCGGTGGCCGACGATCTGGACGTCCGCATGTACGAGGACGCGTCCAGGCGGTGCAGCGGCTCCGGCACGTGGGCGCGGGGCACGTCGCCGTCCGGAACCCCGCAGGTCGCTCTCAGCATCAGCGACTGCCTGGAGAAACGGGGCTGGGAGTTCGGCGGAACCGAAGAACGGCCCACCCTCTACTACTGGATCGGCGACCCGGACTCACTCAACCAGCACACCCTGAACCGCGGCGCGCCGCTGCCGTAGCGTGAAGGCCACGCCGCACGCCAAGAACAGGTCGACGCGCTCAAGGCGAAGCTGAACCGGCCTCTTCATGTCTCGCCGCCCTTGGGCTCAGCGCCCCACCGGAGAGGCGGGAACGCTGAGCGCGAGGGGCACGGCGTGATGTCGGTCTGGCTAGGTGGTGTCGTTCCGCTTCACGGCCTGACGTTGTGCCGTGATCGTGACCGTGCACCGTTCGCCCAAGGGGGCCGCCGCAGCCGGTGCCGAACGCCGATGAGACGCTTCAGGAATTGGGTGAGTACCGACCGGCTGACGGGTCGGGGCCCTACTACTACCATTGGTGGATGTTGCGTAATGGGCCGGTGACCGTGACCGTTACCGCGCGCGGCGGGGACGGGCACGGCAAGGAGGAGCTGAGCGCCGTGGAGGCCCGCACCGGGGCCGCCATGCTGACGCGGCTGGCGGGAGAGCTGGGCGGAAGTTGACCGGACGGCTGCGCGCATCCGACCCGGTCAGGATCGGCCCGTACCGGCTGCTGCGCAGGCTGGGCGCGGGCGGCATGGGCGTGGTGTACCTGGGGCGTTCGGCCGGCGGCCGCCATGTGGCGATCAAGACGGTGCATCCGCACCACGCGGACGACGTGGACTTCCGCAGGCGCTTCCACCGCGAGGTGGACCTCGCCCGGCGGGTCGCCTCGCGCTGGGTCCTCCCGGTCCTGGACGCCGACCGGGAAGCGGCGTCCCCCTGGCTGGTCACCGCGTATGTCGGCGGCCCGTCGGTGGAGGACGCCGTACGGGAGTACGGTCCGCTGCCCCCGCCGACCGTCGCCTACCTGGGCACGATGCTCGCCGAGGCCCTGAACCGGGTGCACGAGGTCGGCCTGGTCCACCGTGACGTCAAACCGGCGAACGCGCTGCTCGCGCTGGACGGGCCCCGCCTGATCGACTTCGGGATCGCGCACGCCCTGGCCGATACCGTGCTCACCGCCGACGGCGACATCGTCGGCTCGCCCGGCTTCCTCTCGCCCGAGCAGGCCTGTGGGCTGCGCGCGGGGCCCGCGAGCGATGTGTTCTCGCTCGGCGCGGTCCTCACGTACGCCCTGGGGGGCATGCCGCCTTTCGGGCGGCGCGACCAAGTCGGGCTGCTGTACGCGGCGGTGTACGACGAGCCCGACCTGAGCCGCGTACCGGCTGCCTGGCGGGCGCTGTTGCGCTCCGCCATGGCGAAGGACCCGCAGGAGCGGCCGAGCACCGCCGAGCTGCGGTCCGCACTCGCCGGGGCGGCCGGTCTTCCCGGTGAGGACGACTGGCTGCCCGGCGAGATCACGCGGCTGATCGCGGCGCGGGCCGCCGAGCTGCTGGACGTCGACAACGCTGACACGGTCACGCCCGTCGGCCCGGCCGCCCCGGTCACGTCGGATGCTCCGGTCACGTCGGACGCCTCGGACGCCTCGGCGGACCCGGATACCCTCGCGAACACCGATCCGGTCGATCCGGTCGATCCGGCCGATCCGGTCGATCCGGTCGATCCGGTCGACGAGCCTCCTGACGTCGCCCCCGACGACCCCGCCGCCCCGACCCGTCCCCCCGTCACCCGCAGACGCCTGCTCACCCTGTCCGGCGCGGCCTCGGTCGTCGCGGTCGGCGGGGGGCTCGGCCTGTGGGCCGCGCTCCGCGACGGCGACCGCGGCGGTGGCTCAGGGCGCGGCGGGGCGCGGGGACCACGTCGTACCCGGTACGTGATCGGGCTGCACGCCGACCTGTCGGGACCCGGCGCCACCGTCGGCACCGCGCAGGAGCGCGGCGCTCGGCTGGCGGTCGAGCAGGTCAACGCCCGCGCCGCCCTGCCGTTCACGTTCGCCCTGCGGGCCCTGGACGACAAGGGGCGCGTCAGCGACGCCCTCGACGTGGCGTCCGGTCTCGTCGCCGACCCGGACGTCATCGCGGTCATCGGCTCCTCGACGAACGCCACCGCCCTGGGCACCGCCGCCCTCTACGCCGAGGCGGAACTGGCCACCCTGGTGCTCTCGGCCGCGTCCGGCGAACTCACCCAGCGCAACCCGACCTCGCTGGTGCGCGTCACACCCGACGACTACGCCCAGGCCGACGCCGTCGTCGCCTGGCTGGCGCAGAAGGCGAAGGCCCGCCGGGTGGCGCTGGTCGACGACCGTACCGCCTACGGCTGGGGCGTCACCCGCACCGTGCGGGAG
Organism: Streptomyces sp. O3; assembly: GCF_054788135.1. Lineage (NCBI taxonomy): Bacteria > Bacillati > Actinomycetota > Actinomycetes > Kitasatosporales > Streptomycetaceae > Streptomyces > Streptomyces sp. O3. The sequence goes on along the minus strand of NZ_JBTVYK010000066.1, from coordinate 36,071 downwards.
GCCCTCAGGGGGCGGATCGCGACCCGCTCGTGGATCGTGCCCGCGGGCACCGACGACCACGAGCCCGCCGCGCGCGAGATCCGCGACGACGGAGCCGACGCCCTGGTCTACGCCGGGTCGTACCCGGACGCCGCCCGCCTCGCCCGCGCGCTGACCCGCACCGGATTCAAGGGGCTGCGCATCGGCACGACGCGCGTCAACGACCCGCGGTTCGTCGAGCGGGCCGGTCCGTCCGCGCGGGGCTGGCTGCTCACCTCGTACGTCACCGACCCGGCGGCCGACCCCGGCCTACGCGGCTTCGCCGAGGCCTACCGGAAGCGGTACGGGGCGGACCCCGCGCCGTACGCGGCCGAGGCGTTCGACGCGATCCAGCTGACCGCGGCGGCGTTCGCGGGCGGCCGCTCCACGCCGGACCCCGCCTCCGGCGCGGTCGAGCGCACCACCGCGATCCGCCTGCTGCGCGCCACCACGTACGAGGGGGTCACGAAGGAGCTGGCGTTCCAGCGGACGGACGGCGACTTCACCGGGCACGGCACCTTCCTCTACCGGGTCGAGCGCGACCGCGTCCGCTGGCTCGGCAACGCGGCCGACCTGGTCTCCCTCTGAGCCCGGCGTCCGCCCCGCCGGATGTACCGGAACCTCACCAACTACGCCACAAACCCGTCCGCTCCGGCCCCGGCGGCACCCGCGCGGCGTACGCTCCCACAGGAACACGACGCGCTCGAAAGGACCCCGATGGACAGCGCAGAGTACGAGCGCAGGATCGCCGCTCGTTTCGCGACCTTCGACCAGGACCGCAACGGCTACATCGCCCGCGACGACTTCGGCACCGCGGCGAGGGCCCTGCTCGCCGAGTTCGGCACGACGGCCCGCAGCGACAAGGGCCAGGCGCTCTACATCGGCGCGGAGGCGCTCTGGCAGGGCATGGCGGGCATCGCCGACGTGAACGGAGACCAGCGGGTCACCCGCGACGAGTTCATCACCGGGGCGGTGAAGCGCCTGCGCGACAACCCCGAGCGCTTCGCCGAGATCGCCCGGCCCTTCCTGCGCGCGGCGATCGCGGTCGCCGACGAGGACGGCCAGGGCCCCACGGCGTCGGCCGCCGAGCGCGCGCTGCGGGCGCTCGGAGTGGCCCCCGACGCGGCGGCGACCGCGGCGGCGGCCCTCCTGGACGGCGGCGGCCGCATCGCGTCGGAGGACCGTGTGCTGTCCGTCTTCGCCGAGTACTTCACCACCCCGGAGCCGGACGCGTAGGACTCGTCCCGCGGACGGTGATCTTCTGGTCGCTGATGTCTGCCCTGACGCGCTCGCCGCGCCGGTCCGCTTCGCCGGTGAACGCCTCCGCGTAGTCGCTGAGCTGGTCGTACGTAGCGGTCGGTCTGGTCGACTCGTGATCACGGATTCCCGGCTGCGGTGAAGCGTTCGCGCAGCTTGTACTTGAGCACCTTGCGGAGCGTCTCGTTGCGGGGGAGGGCGTCCAGGATCTCCAGCTGTTCGGGGAGCTTGTGGACGGCGAGGCCTGCGGCGCGGAGGTGGGCGGTCAGGGCTGGGAGGGTCAGGGGTTCCGAACCCTCGGGCTGTTCGCGCTGTTCGAGTACCGCGCAGACGCGTTCGCCGCGCTCCGGGTCCGGGAGGCCGATGACGGCCGCGTCGGCCACGGCGGGGTGCTGGTGCAGCAGGTCCTCGATCTCCTTCGCTGAGATGTTCTCGCCCTTGCGGATGATCACGTCTTTGAGGCGGCCGGTGAGGACCAGGTGGCCGTCGGCGGTCAGCTTGCCCAGGTCGCCGGTGAGCAGGTAGCCGTCCGCGTCGAAGGCGGCGGCCGTGTGGGCCGGGTCCAGGTAGCCCTGGCAGACCGCCTCGCCGCGCAGGCGGATCTCGCCCTCGGCGTCGGCCCCCAGCGGTTTGCCGTCCGGGTCCGTGACGCGGATGTCCATGGTGGACGGCGGGCGGCCCTCCGTGGTGGCCAGGTTCTCCGGGGTGTCGTCGGGGGCGCCCATGGTGATCATGGGGACCTCGGTCATGCCGTAGCCGTGGGTGAGCTGGCAGCCCAGCTCGGCGCGGACCGCGTGGTACAGCTCCGGGGGCTTCGGCGCGCCGCCGCCCGCCAGCAGGCGCAGGGTGGGGATGAGGGGACGGCCTGGCTGTTTGCGCTGCTCGGCGAGGAACATGGAGTAGAACGCGGTGGAGCCGCCCGCCGTCGTCACGCCGTGTCTGCGGTAGCCGTCCAGCGCGTCCGGCAGGGCGAACTTCTCGAAGAGGACGGCGGGGAAACCGTAGAGCAGGAGCATGACCAGATAGTCGGGGCCGCCTATGTGCGCGAAGGGGAAGGCGATCGAGCCGACGTCGTCGGGCGTCAGACGCAGTGCGTGGGCCAGGCAGGAGCCGCCCGCGATGAGTGAACGGTCGGTGTGGCGTACGCCCTTGGGGTCGGAGGTCGTGCCCGAGGTCCAGTAGATCCAGCGGACCGCCGTCCCGGACGCGGGCGGCGGGGGGAGCGCGGACGGGTCGCCGTCCGGCAGGTCCGGGGTGCCGTAGGCGGGGAAGACGCCCCGCGCTCCGAGCCGTCGCGCCATCGCCGTGTGGTCGAAGTCCCGCCACACTCCGGGCGAGGCGAAGAACTCGGCGTGGGACTCGCGCAGCGCGAAGTCCACCTCGCGGTCCCGGTAGAAGGGGATGAGGGGGGTCTGCACCGCGCCGACGCGGGCCAGCGCGGCGGCCAGCAGGACGGTCTCGACGCGGGTGGGGAGCTGCCAGGCCACCACTGTGCCGGGGCGTACGCCCATGTTGTACAGGCCCGCCGCGACGCGTTCGGCGCGGGCGCGCAGGTCGCCGAAGGTGAGGGCGCGGTCGGCGGCGGGGTCAGGGTCGGCCTGGATCAGAGCGGGGCGGTCGGGGGTCAGGTCGGCGCGGCGGCTGATCAGTTCCCAGAGGGTGGCGGATGCGTCCAGCTCGCGTGCGGTGTCGTCGCGCATGCCGTACCCCCGGCTCTCGAACTGATGAGGTGTCAGATCGTTGCAGAGCGTAGGGCTCGGCGCCTTGTCGGTCCAGAGGGGCGGGCGCTAGTCTCAATCTGACGGTCCATCAGAAATGGTGAGGGGAAGCGATGGGGGAAGCGATGGAACTGCCTCGGATCATCAGCGTCGACGACCATGTGATCGAGCCCGCGCACCTCTTCGAGACCTGGCTGCCGAAGAAGTACCGGGACCGCGGCCCCAAGCCGCTCACCGCCGGGATCGGCGAACTCGCCTACACCGGAGGCAAGTACGTGATCACCATGGACCCGGACGGGCCGCCCGCCGACTGGTGGATCTACGAGGACCTGAAGTTCCCGTACAAGCGCAACATCGCCGCTGTCGGCTTCGACCGCGACGACATGACCCTGGAGGGCATCACCCGCGCCGAGATGCGGCGGGGCTGCTGGGACCCGAAGGCGCGGCTGGCGGACATGGACCTCAACCATGTGGAGGCCTCGCTCTGCTTTCCCACCTTCCCGCGGTTCTGCGGGCAGACCTTCGCCGAGGCGCACGACAAGGAGGTCGCGCTCGCCTGCGTGCGCGCGTACAACGACTGGATGGTGGAGGAGTGGTGCGGGGGCAGCGGCGGGCGGCTCATCCCGCTGTGCCTGATCCCGCTGTGGGACGTGGACCTGGCCGTCGCCGAGGTCGAGCGGAACGCCGCGCGCGGGGTCCGGGCCGTCACCTTCTCCGAGATCCCCACCTACCTCGGGCTGCCCTCCATCCATTCCGGCTACTGGGACCCCTTCTTCGCCGTATGCCAGGAGACCGGGACGGCCGTCAACATGCACATCGGCTCGTCGTCGCAGATGCCCGCCGCGTCGCCGGACGCGCCGCCCGCCGTGCAGGCCGCGCTCAGCTTCAACAACGCCATGGCCTCGATGATGGACTTCCTCTTCTCCGGGGTCCTGGTGAAGTACCCGCGCCTCAAACTCGCCTACAGCGAAGGGCAGATGGGATGGATCCCGTACGCCCTGGAGCGCGCCGACGACGTGTGGGAGGAGCACCGGGCCTGGGGCGGGGTCCGTGATCTGATCCCCGAGCCGCCGTCCACGTACTACTACCGGCAGATCTTCTGCTGCTTCTTCCGCGACAAGCACGGGGTGGCGTCCCTCGACGTCGTCGGGCGCGACAACGCCACCTTCGAGACCGACTACCCGCACGTCGACTCGACCTTCCCGCATACGAAGGAGGTCGCGCTCGACCACGTCAAGGGACTGGACGAGGAGACCGTCTACAAGCTGATGCGCGGCAACGCCATCCGCCTGCTCGGCCTCGATCCCGACCAGGGCCGGTGAGTTGAGAACCCGTGGATCTCGCCTACACCGCCGAGGAAGAGGAATTCCGGGCGCGGCTGCGCGCCTGGCTGGCGCGGGTGCTGCCGACGCTCCCGCCGCGCCCCGCACCCGACGACTGGCCGGGCCGCCGGGCGTACGACCTCGGCTGGCAGCGGATGCTGTACGAGGCGGGGTACGCGGGGCTGCACTGGCCCGTCGACGCGGGAGGCCAGGGCGCGTCGCCCACCCAGCACCTGATCTACCTGGAGGAGACCGAACGCGCGGGCGCCCCGTACGTCGGCGCGAACTTCGTCGGCCTGCTGCACGCCGGGCCCACCATCGCCGCCGAAGGGACGCCCGAGCAGCGGGCCCGCTGGCTGCCGCCCGTACTGCGCGGCGACGAGGTGTGGTGCCAGGGGTTCAGCGAGCCGGACGCCGGGTCCGACCTGGCCGCGCTGCGGACCCGCGCCGTACGGGACGGGGACGCGTACGTCGTCAGCGGGTCGAAGATCTGGACCTCGCACGCCGAAGTCGCCGACTGGTGCGAGCTGTTGGTGCGCACGGACGCCGTGAGCGAGGACGTGCCCAAGCACCGGGGGATCTCCTGGCTCGCGATGCCGATGGACGCGCCGGGCGTCACCGTACGGCCGCTGCGTACGCTCGCGGGCTCGACCGAGTTCGCGGAGATGTTCCTGGACGAGGTGCGGGTTCCGGTCGCGAACCGGGTCGGCGCGGAGAACGACGGCTGGCGGGTCACCATGGTCACGCTGTCGTTCGAGCGCGGCACGGCGTTCGTCGGCGAGGTCGTGGCATGCCGTCGTACGCTCGGGCAACTCGCCGCCGAGGCCCGTAAGAACGGGCGCTGGGACGACCCGGTGCTGCGCCGGAGGCTGGGACGGCTGAGCGCGGAGTTCGCCGCGCTGTGGCGGCTCACGCAGTGGAACGTGAGCGAGGCGCAGCGCACCGGCGGAGTGCCGGGCGTCGGCGGCTCGGTGTTCAAGCTCCGGTACTCGCACGCCCGACAGGAGCTGTACGACGCGGCCTCGGCCGTGCTCGGGCCCGACTGCCTTGATCTCGGGCGGGATTGGAACCTGGAGCGGCTGTCCTCGCTGGCGTACACGATCGCGGCCGGTACGTCGCAGATCCAGCGGAACATTGTGGCCGAGCGGATTCTCGGCCTGCGGAAGTAGCGCCGAAGGGGCGTCGAAGGGGCGTGGGGCGGTGCGCTGTGGACTTCCAACTCAGCGATGAACAAGTGGCGTTGCAGGCAGGTGTGCGGGAGCTGCTGGCCGGTCGCTTCGGCCGGGAGGCGCTTCGGGCCGCCGTGCCGGGCGCGGGTGCGGATGCCGCTCGTACGGGCGACGCGGACGCGGGCGCGCCTGTGCTCGATCGTGGCCTGTGGCGCGAGCTCGGCGACGCCGGGTTCTTCGCGCTGCGGCTGCCGGAACACGAGGGCGGCGTCGGTCGCGGGCTGCCCGAGGCGGTGCTGGTCTTCGAGGAGGCGGGGCGGGCCCTGCTGCCGGGGCCGCTGGTCGCCACACATCTCGCCGCTGGTGAGGTGCCGGGGGCCGCGACGGGCGAGACGGTGGTCACCGCTGTCGACGGGGTGCTCGTGCCGTGGCTGGCCGAGTCCGACGTCGTACGGGGTGACGCGTTCGGGGCCGTACCGCTGAGGTCGCTGGACCCGCTGACGCCGCTGCACCGGGTGCCCGGCGGGAAGCGTCGCGCCCCGGAACCGGCGGCCGAGCTGCTCACCGCCGCCGAGCAGCTCGGCAGCGCGTCCCGCACCTGCGAGATGGCCGTCCAATACGCCAAGGAACGCGTGCAGTTCGGTCAGCCCATCGGCGGATTCCAAGCCGTGAAACATCTGTGCGCACAGCTGCTCGTACGGGTCGAGGCGGCGCGCGCGGCGGTCTACGCGGCCGCCGTGACCGGTGACGCGCCGGACATCGCGGCGGCCGGGCTGCTCGCCGACGAGGCGGCGGTCGGCAATGCGCGCGACTGCCTTCAGGTGTACGGCGGGATGGGCTTCACCTGGGAGGCCGACGTGCACCTGCACCTCAAGCGGGCGTGGCTGCGCGCCGAGCTGGGCACGTCGGCGGGTGAGGCGGAGGAGCTGCTGGCGGCCGGGCTGTAGCCGGACGGCTGGATGACTGCAGGGCGGAGGTGACCGCGCGGTGTCGATATCGACCTGTGTCCCAAGGCGCGCTCGTCACGGCGCGGAGTCGGGTGCTCGCTCCGGTACGCTCCGTGAGATGCGAGTGGTCCTGGCGGTGGTCCTGATGCTGAGCCATGCTGGTGCGGCCCGATGGGGCGCGTCGGAAGCGGCGTCGCGCGCCTCTCGCAGGGCACTGCGGGGCCGCGCACCCTATTGTTCGACTCCCCCGCGAGTGCGTCGCACAGTATGCCGCATGCGTACTCCTTCGCGCTGGAATATGCCCGAAGCGCTTGTTGGGGTGACTGTACGTCAACCATGCTGTCTCGTAAGGGGATCACGCTCCGTGGCCCCTGGGAGACACGAGGCGATGTGTCCGCCGGTTCGGATGGTGTGAGCGGTGCAGGTGCTTCAAACGCAGACGGAGATCACGGCGGACCCCGCCGAGGTGGGGCGCGTCCGCCGGTGGGCCAGGGACCGGTTGGCCCGCTGTGGGATAGACGCGGACGAGTCGCTCGCCGAGTCCGTCGTCCTGATCGTTTCCGAACTCGTCACCAACGCCGTGGTGCACACCAGATCGCCCGCGGTGCTGAGTCTGCGGTGCCCCGACCCGCTGGCGGAGAGTCCGGGCGCGGTACGGGTCGAGGTCGCCGACATCAGCGCCCGGCCGCCCCGGCCCCGGCACGCCGACGACGACGCCACCCACGGCCGCGGCCTCGAACTCGTCGACGGGCTCGCCTCCCGGTGGGGCTGGCAGCCGGAGGGCGCGGGCAAGCGCGTCTGGTGCGAGGTGGACTGCCGCGCGTCGAGCGCCGGTCTGGTGGAACCCGCGTGCGCCGTCGCTTTTCCGGCATAGCTGGCAGAACGCCGGGCAGGTATTGACGTGGCGTGACCGCCTGATCACGCTGGTTCGCAGTGATGCGCCGTGAGGGGACGCCGAGGAGGGCTGACGCGGGGCAGGACTGACCTCGGCGAGCGCGCTCGGGGTGACTGGGCGCGCCGCCGCCCGTGCCGTGTGCGGCGCGTACCGGTCACAGCGCCGCAGCTCACAGCACCGCGACCGGCGCGACCGGTGTGCCCGTGGCTCCGACGAACGGCTCCGGGACCGCCGCGAGCAGGAACGCGTACCGCGACTGCTGTGCACAGGCTGTGGACAACTCCTCAAGCTGGAAGTTCTGCCCCTGAAGCATGCCCATCTCGACCAGGTGCAGCGCGTGCACGGGCATCCAGAGATGCTCGATCTCCGGCGGGAAGATCTCGAACGTGAGCGTGTCGTTGGCGACCGCCGCGACGTCCCGCGCGTGGAACCACTCCGGCGCGCGCACCGAAAGCCCCGGCGACGGATAGCCGTACGCGTGCTTGTCCCCCGCCAGATAGACCCTCATCTGTCCGGTGCGTACGAGGACGATGTCGCCGGAGCGCACCGTGACGCCCGCGAACTCCTCGGCCTCGGACAGGTCTTCGGGGGTCACGGGGTGGTCGCCGGGCAGCCGGTCCACGCCCTTGGCGCGGGCGACGTCCAGCAGGACCCCGCGCGAGACCACGGGCCCGGCCTTGTCGATGCCGCTGAACCGCGCCCCGGCGTGCGGGGTGATGGAGTCGGCGGGCCTGCCGTTGTAGAGCCTGCCCGAGTGGGAGACATGGGTGAGCGCGTCCCAGTGCGTGGCCGCCTGGAGGCCCATCGTCACGACGTCGTCGCTGCAGGCGACCGTGCCGGGGCCGAACAGCTCCTGGTTGATCTGCACCATGCTGTGGAGCGGGTTGACCCGCCCCGGAATGACGCCTGTCTGCACCCCGTCCTGGCGCAGGGGCAGTGCGAGCGGGATCCGGCGGCCGGTCCGCACCTCGGCCGCCGCGCCGCGTACGACCTCGTCGGTGATCAGGTTCAGGGTGCCGAGCTCGTCGTCCGGCCCCCAACGGTCCCAGTTGTTCACGCGCTTGGCGATGTCGTGGAACTCGGGAGGGAGGGGAGGAGGGGGCTGCGCCCCGGCGGGATCGGCGGGATCGGCGGCGGGATCGGCGGGGGGATCGACGGAGGGGGCGGCGGAATCGGTGGGGTCGGCGGACATGGGGCCTCCTGGCTCTTGTGCTTTCGCGTCCGATGCCCCATAAAATCTAACGGTCCGTCAGAAACCGCGGGAAGGGGCCGGGCGTGGGGAACTTCTTGGCAGGCAAGGTCGTCGCCGTGACCGGCGCCGGTCGGGGCATCGGGCGGGCGGTCGCACTGGCCGCGGCGGCGGACGGCGCGAAGGTCGTCGTCAACGACTACGGCGTCGCCGTCGACGGCGGCCAACCAGCCAGCGAGATAGCCGAGTCCGTGGTCAAGGAGATCCGGGCGGCGGGCGGCGAAGCGGTCGCCGTGGCCGACGACGTCTCGACCATGGCGGGCGGCCAGCGGGTCGTGGACGTGGCGCAGGCGGAGTACGGACGCCTGGACGGGGTCGTCTGCGTCGCCGGGATCCTGCGCGAGCGGATGCTGTTCAACATGTCGGAGGAGGAGTGGGACCCGGTGGTCGCCACCCACCTCAAGGGCACCTTCACGGTGTTCCGCGCGGCGTCGGCGCTGATGCGCAAGCAGGGCGCCGGGACGCTGATCGGCTTCACCAGCGGCAACCACCAGGGCAGCGTCTCGCAGGCCAACTACGCGTCGGCGAAGGGCGGCGTGATCTCGCTGGTGCGGAGCGCGGCGCTCGGGCTGCACAAGTACGGAGTCACCGCCAACGCGGTCGCGCCGGTCGCCCGTACCAGGATGTCGGCGAACGTCCCGATGGAGCTGAAGGAGATCGGGGAGCCGGAGGACGTGGCGGCGCTCGTGGTCTACCTGCTGAGCGAGCGGGCCCGCGAGGAGGGGATCACCGGGCAGGTGTACACCGTCGCCGGACCCAAGATCGCGGTCTGGGCGCAGCCGCGCGAGCTGCGGGCGGGGTACGCGGAAGGGGGCTGGACCCCGGCCAGGATCGCGGACTTCCTGCCGGGGACGGTGGGCGTCGACCCGATGCCGCTGCTGGCCCAGGTGGAGGCGATGGCGTCGGCGGCGGCGAAGGGGGCGCGGCCGAATTGAGCCCGTCCGGCGGTCGAGGATGAGCCCGGAGGGCGAACACGCCAGGAGGAACCACCGTGGAGTTCGGGTTCGACGCAGCAGACGACGCGTTCCGCGAGGACGCCCGCGCCTGGCTCCAGGCGCACCTCACCGGCGGCTTCACTGGAGCCGCCGGAGCCGCCGAAGCCCGCCGCGCCTGGGAGCGTGAACTCGGCGCGGGCGGCTGGATCGGCCTGGGGTGGCCGGACGCCGCGTACGGGAACCGGACGGCGAGCCTCACTCAACAGGTCGTCTGGGCCGAGGAGTACGCCCGAGCCGGGGCCCCCGCCCGCTGCGGCCACATCGGCGAGAACCTCCTCGCGCCCACCCTCATCGCCCACGGCACCGACGACCAGAAGCGGCGCTTCCTGCCCCCCATCGCCCGCGGCGAGGCCCTCTGGTGCCAGGGCTACAGCGAACCCGGCGCGGGGTCGGACCTCGCCGGGGTACGCACAACGGCTCGGCGCGCGGGAGACACGTACCGCGTCACCGGCCAGAAGATCTGGACCTCGCTCGCACAGGACGCCGACTGGTGCTTCGTCCTGGCCAGGACCGAGCCCGGTTCGGCGCGGCACCACGGCCTGTCGTTCCTGCTCGTGCCGATGGACCAGCCGGGCCGTATCGAGGTCAGACCGATCACCCAACTCACCGGCACCAGCGAGTTCAACGAGGTCTTCTTCGACGGAGCCGAGGCCGCCGCCGCGGACGTCGTCGGCGGGGCGGGCAACGGCTGGGCCGTGGCCATGAGCCTGCTCGCGCGGGAACGCGGAGTGTCCACGCTGGTCCAGCAGATCGGCTTCGCCGAGGAACTCGCGGGCGTGGTGCGCGAGGCCGTCGCCTCCGAAGCGGCGGCCGCCGATCCCGTACTCAGGGACCGCCTCGTACGGCAGTGGGCTGAGCTTCGCACCATGCGCTGGAACGCCCTGTACACACTAGGCAGTTCGGAGCAGGGGCACAGCCAGGGCCAGGGCCAGGGTCAGAGCCAGGGGCAGGGTGCGGAGGCGGTTGGCGCGCCCAGTGTCGCCAAGCTGCTCTGGGGCGGCTGGCACCAGCGCCTCGGCGAACTGGCCATGGCGGTACGGGGCGTCGCCGCGACGGTCGGCCCGTACGACTGGAGCGACGGGCGCGGCACGGGCGGCGGGGGACCGTACGAACTGGACGTGTGGCAGCGGCTGTTCCTCTTCAGTCGGGCGGACACGATCTACGGCGGCTCGGACGAGATCCAGCGCAACATCATCGCCGAGCGCGTGCTCGGCCTGCCCAAGGAGCCCAAGGGAGGCGTCCGATGAGCGCGGCGAGTGCGGCGAGTGCGGCGAACGTGGCGAACGCGGCGAGGCGGATACGCGGTGTGGTCTTCGACGGGAAGCGCGCCCAGGTCGTCGACGACCTGGAGGTGCGCGAGCCGGGACCGGGCGAGGTGCTGGTCGCGGTCGCCGCGGCCGGGCTGTGCCACAGCGATCTGTCCGTGATCGACGGGACGATCCCGTTCCCGCTGCCGGTGGTGCTCGGGCACGAGGGCGCGGGCGTGGTCGAGGCGGTCGGCGCGGGCGTCACCCACGTCGCGCCCGGCGATCACGTGGCGTTGTCCACGCTCGCCAACTGCGGGGCGTGCGCCGAGTGCGACCGGGGGCGGCCCACCATGTGCCGGAAGGCGATCGGGAGGCCGGGCCAGCCGTTCGCGCGGGACGGGCGGCCGCTGTACCAGTTCGCCTCGAACTCGGCCTTCGCGGAACGGACCGTCGTGCAGGCCGTACAGGCGGTGCGGATCCCCGAGGACGTCCCGCTGACGTCGGCGGCGCTCATCGGGTGCGCGGTACTGACCGGCGTGGGCGCGGTGTTCAACCGCGCGCGCGTGGAGCGCGGCGACAGCGTGGTCGTCATCGGCGCGGGCGGGGTCGGCCTCAACGTGCTCCAAGGGGCGCGGCTCGCGGGCGCGCTCACCGTCGTCGCGGTGGACGCGAATCCGGCGAAGGAGGCGGCGGCACGGCGGTTCGGGGCCACCCACTTCATCGACGCGTCGTCGCGGGGCGGCGACGCGTCGCCGCGCGCGGCCGACACCCCGGCCGCGGTGCGCGAGATCCTGCCGGCCGGCGCGGACCACGTATTCGAGTGCGTGGGCAGTACGAAGCTGATCCGGCAGGCCGTGGACCTGCTCGACCGGCACGGCCAGGCCGTCCTGCTCGGCATGCCGCGCGCCGGAGCCGAGGCGTCCTTCGTTCCGGCGGACCTGTTCCTGGACAAGTCGATCCTGGGCTGCCGCTACGGGGCCTCGCGACCGCAGCGCGACGTCGCGCTCTACGCGGAGCTGTACCGGCAGGGGCGGCTCCTGCTGGACGAGCTGGTGACGGAGACGTACCCGGTGGAGGACTTCGCCAAGGCGGTGGACGACGCGGAGCAGGGGCGGGTGGCGCGCGGGGTGCTGACGTTCGACTAGATCGGGTCTGCGGGTCGCGCCCCGCCCGCGCGTTACGCTCCGGCGAACGTACGTGTGAAAGGGCGGGGTCGCATGAGGTTCCGGGGGATGCGCGTCGCGGTCGTCGGCGCGGTGCGTCGCTGGCGCGCCAACGCGGTTGTGGTGCTGACGCTCTGCCTGGTCGTGGGAGCGGCCGGGGTGGGAGCCGGGTGGACGGCGCACAAATGGCGAGAGGGTCCCGTACTCGCCTTCGCTGACGAGGACCCGGTGGTGGGCTCCGTCGAGGACCTGAGGGTGAAGCGGCTCGGTACCGGGCATGGCAGGGACTGGGTCGCCCGCGGCGATCTCACCGGAGACAGGGAACTCCTGCGGGCGGCCCTGCGCGCGGTCGCGGCGCATCACGGCGACGCGCGGCCCACCGGGGACAAGGGCGGCGACTTCGACGCACAGAGCCGCTCCAACGTGCTGGAAGCGCCGAGGTCCCAGGTCCTCTTCGCGGGGCGCATCGGAGCCGAACGCGTCCCCACCGTCTATCTCCTGGTCGACTCGGGCGACTCCCTTCGCGCGTCCCGGCCACAGGCCCCTTACCTGATCGTCCGCTACGAGAGGAAGGAGGGCGGGGACGGTTACCAGGAGCACCCGTACCCGCGCGGGTACAGAGGCACGGACGTGATACCGGTGGCGCTCGACTGGCCGAGCGACGATGACGCCTCCGGCAGCCCACGCGGATCGGGTGCGCGCGAGACCCGGCTGGCACTACCCGGCTCGCTGACCCGCGTGGAAGCGGCCGGGCTGGACGAGGACGACTACGAGTGGCGGCGGCTCAAGGTCACCGGTGGGATCACGGAGCCCGTCGCCGTCTACGACGCGCGGATGGACCGCTGCTCGGCCTCCGGACTGCTGCTGCGCGCGAGGGTCCCCAGCAGGCGCGGCGGCTACTACATGCGGCACTACGTGCTGCGCGGCGGCGACGTCGTACCCGTGCCGGTGACCTACGACCCCGGCGCGGACGAGGCGGGCGCGGACGAGGCGGAAGCCGAGATGTTCGACGCGACGCAGGTACGTACGCTCGCCCGGCAACTGATGTGCCAGCGCTCCGCGCGCGGGTCGGACGAGTCGGGCGAGTCGGACGCCCGCGCTGAGTACGTGAACTGGAAGCGGCTGTGGCAGGGCGGGTTTCCCGGCAAGCCCGGACGTCACGAGATCGTACGGACCGAGGAGCAGCCCAGTGGGGCGACGACCAGCGAGCTCGTGGGCGTGGACGTCCCGCGGCGCTACGAGCGCATCGGCGTGCTCTCGACGAAGGGCGACGAACTGTGCGCCGCCTGGGATGAGGCCGTCGTGGCGATAGGGCGCGCCCACCGCGTCCGGGTCACCGTCAGGGACCCGCATTCCGGGGAGGAACGCACGGGGGACGGGCCGGTGTTCGCCACCCGCTTGGGCAAGACCGGTCGAGCGGGATACGTGGCGGAGCTCCGCGACCGGAAGTACACCCGCACTCTTGTGTGCGACCGGGTGGACTCCTACGCGGGCTGAACGCCCCGCGCGGCCGCCTGGCCCGCTGTCCGGTCCGCCGCCCGGTCCGCTGTCCGGTCCGCCGCCCGGAACGTGCGGCGGTACGCCGTCGGGGTCACCCCGAGTGCCGCCTGCACATGCTGCCGCATGGACTGCGCCGTGCCGAATCCCGCGTCGCGTGCGACCTGGTCCATGCCGAGGCCGGTGCTCTCCAGCAGGTGCCTGGCCCGTTCCACGCGCTGCTGGGTGAGCCACTGGCCGGGGCTGACGCCTGTCTCCTCGCGGAAGCGGCGGGTGAAGGTCCGGACCGACATGGACTCCTGCTGCGCCATGTCGCGCAGCTGGATCGGCTCGTGCAGGCGGCCGAGCGCCCAGGCGCGCGCGGTCGTGGTGGCCGCCGACTGGGCCTCGGGCACCGGGCGTTCGATGAACTGGGCCTGGCCGCCGTCCCGGTGCGGCGGTACGACGGTGCGGCGGGCGACGTCGTTGGCGACCGCCGCACCGTGGTCGCGGCGCACGATGTGCAGACAGAGGTCGACGCCCGCGGCGACTCCGGCGGAGGTCAGGATGTCGCCGTCGTCGACGAAGAGGACGTCCGCGTCGACCTTGACGGTGGGGTGGAGCCGCTGGAAGTGCTCGGCGTGCCACCAGTGCGTGGTGGCGGGGCGGTCGTCGAGGTAGCCCGCCGCGGCCAGGACGTACCCGCCCGTGCAGATCGCGACGATGCGGGTGCCGGGCCTGATGTGGGCGAGCGCGGCGGCCAGTTCGGGGGTCAGCCGCCCCTCCTCGTGCACCGGGCCGAGCTCGTACGAGGCGGGCACGACGACGGTGTCGGCGGTGGCCAGGGTCTCGGGGCCGTGCTCGACGAGCACCGCGAAGTCGGAGTCCGTACGGACCGGGCCCGGCGGCCGGACCGAGCAGGTGACGATCTCGTACAGGGGCCGTCCCGCGCTGTCCTTGGCGCGCCCGAAGATGCGGTGCGGGATGCCGAGCTCGAAGGGCAGCAGACCGTCCAGGGCGAGCACGACCACGCGGTGAACGAGAGGCATGGCCCGATCATAGCGAATGCTGTCTCTCGGGCCACTCGATTGTCGTGATCGCGACCAGCAGCCTGGAGCGCGTGACACAGACAACGGCCTCCGCTTCCGATCCCGCGCCCGCCTCCGGCCCTGCGCCCGTCTCCGCCTCGGCTTCCGTCCCCGCCCTGGGGTCGCTCTCGCGTAAGCCGCCGCGCAAGCGGCCGCGTATCCACCGGGCGTGGATCGTCGCGGGCGTCGCCTTCGTGACGATCATCGGCGGAGCCGCCTTCAACGCGCTCCCCGGCGTGCTGATCGAGCCGCTGCACGAGGAGTTCGCCTGGTCGCGCGGCGAGATCGGCTTCGCGATCTCGGTCACCATGGCGCTGTACGGGCTCACCGCGCCGTTCGCCGCCGCCCTGATGGACCGCTTCGGCATCCGGAGGGTCGTCGCGGCGGCGCTGACCATGATCGCCGCGGGCTCGCTGCTCAGTGTGTTCATGACCGCCAGCTGGCAGCTGATGCTCTACTGGGGCGTCCTGGTCGGCCTCGGCACCGGCTCGATGGCCCTGGCGTTCTCGGCGACGGTCACCAACCGCTGGTTCGTCGCGCGGCGCGGCCTGGTCACCGGCGTCCTGACCGCCGCTGGCGCGTCCGGGCAGCTGGTCTTCCTCCCGCTGTGCGCCTGGATCGTCGAGGAGCACGGCTGGCGGCCCGCGTCCGTCACGGTCGCGCTCGCCGCGCTGGCCGTCGTCCCCTTCGTCTGGCTGCTGCTGCGCGACCACCCGGCCGATGTCGGCCTCGCCCCGTACGGTGGGGAGTACGTCGAGAAGCCCGCACCCCAGCGCGGCGCGGCCCGGCGTGCCCTGCGCGTCCTGGCCGAGGCGTCGAAGACCGGCCCCTTCTGGCTGCTCTGCGGCTCCTTCGCGATCTGCGGCGCTTCCACGAACGGGCTGATCCGCACCCACTTCGTCCCGGCCGCCCACGACCACGGCATGCAGATCACGGCCGCCGCGTCGCTGCTCGCGGTGATCGGCGTCTTCGACATCATCGGCACGATCGGCTCCGGCTGGCTGACCGACCGCTACGACCCGCGCCGCCTGCTCGCCGTGTACTACGCCCTGCGCGGGGTCTCGCTGCTTCTGCTGCCGATGCTGCTCGCGCCCGAAGTCCGGCCGCCGATGATCTTCTTCATCGTCTTCTACGGCCTGGACTGGATCGCCACCGTGCCGCCCACCATCGCCCTGTGCCGCGAGCACTACGGGGAGGACAGCGCGATCGTGTTCGGGTGGGTGCTGGCCTCGCACCAGGTGGGCGCGGCGCTGGTGGCGTTCCTGGGCGGGGTGGCGCGGGACGCGTTCGGGTCGTACGACGTGGTCTGGTTCGCGTCCGGCGCGCTGTGCGCGGCGGCGGCATTGATGGCCCTGGTGATCAGACGTAGGCCGGAATCGGTCAACAGCGAAGATGTGTCGCTGAGTTGAGGGTGGAGTGGAATGATTCGGGTGGTGTCGCCGGGCGTCCGTGAAGGCCGCGCGTCCGCACGACTCGTACGTCCGTAAGACCGCACGCCCCGCATGGCTGCACGACCGCACGGCTGCCGGTCCCCTGGGGTCCTTTCGGTCCCGCCGTCAGGGTGCGGACACGTTGAAGGGGGAGGTCCTTTGATCCCTGCACTCTTCAGACCGTCCAGGCCGTCCAGGCCGTCCAGGCTCGCCGGAGGCGTCGGACGCCGTACGCCAGGCAGGTCGCCCTCGGCCGCCCGGAGGAGGCGGCTGACCTCTCTCGTCGTCGGCGGCGCTCTCGCCGCGACGGGCTTAACGGCCTTTCCCGGACCCGCGCAGGCCGCCACGGAACCGCAGGACGCCACGGGACCGACGGCGTACGTGGCCAACTTCTACAGCGACACCGTCTCGGTGGTCGACACCAGTACGAACACCATCACCGACAGCATCACGGTCGGCAGGAGACCCGTCGGCGTGGCGGTCAACCCGGCCCACGGGCACGCCTACGCGACCAACTTCAACGAAGCCACGGTCTCGGCGATCAACACGGACACCAATGAGGTCACCGCGACCATCCCCGTCGGCAGCAACCCCCTCAACGTGGCCTTCACGCCGTCCGGAACCCGCGCCTACGTCGCGAACAGCGGCGGGACGACGGTCTCGGTGATCGACACCGCGACCAACAAGGTCAGCGCCGCCATCCCGGTGGGGAACTCCCCGAATGGTGTGACGATCACCCCGTCGGGCGCCACCGCGTACGTGACCAACAGCAACGAGGCCACGGTCTCGGTGGTCGACACCGAGACCAACACGGTGACCGACACCGTTCCGGTCGGGGCATCCCCCGCCGGTGTGGCGGTCAGCCCCTCCGGGGCCGTCGCCTATGTCGCCAACAGCGGCGGGAACACGGTCTCGGTGATCGACACCGCGACGAACGCGGTCAGCGACACCATCGTGGTCGGGACCTCCCCGAACAGCGTCGTGTTCGACGCGTCGGGCACGCGCGCGTACGTCGCCGACCGGGGCAGCGACGACGTGAAGGTGATCGAGACGGCGAGCGGGACCGTGACGGCGACCGTTCCCGTCGGCGACAGTCCGGCCCGAGTCGAGGCCGCCCCGTCCGGCACGGCCGTCTACGCGACCAACCTGGACAGCGGCACCGTATCGGTGATCGACACCGGGACCAACGAGGTCACGGCCACGATCGCCGACTTCACCGGCCCGTACGGCCTGGCCTTCGCCGCCACGCCGTCACCGGCGAGGGCGGACATCGACGTCGGTCTCACCGCTCAGCCGCGCCTGGGCCTCCTGGTGCCGTACCTGTCCTACGACCTCACCGCGCACAACACCGGTCCCAGCGCCGTCACGTCCGCGACCCTCACCGCGAAGCTCCCGCCGGGCGCCGAGGCCAGCCACCTCGCCTCCGGGTGCACCGCCGACGGCACCACGGTGACCTGCGAATACGGGACCATCGCCGACGGCGCGAGCGCGACCAGGTCCTTCCGCGTCCCACTGCACCTGCTGACTCTCGGGCCGGTCGAGGTGTCCGCGTCGCGCACCGACTCAGCGCCCATCGATCCCAACCCCGCCAACGACACGGCGTCCGTCACCTGCAACGCCCTCTCCGTCGTCCTCGTCACCTGCCCCTGACACAGGGCGTGCGCGGTGATGTCGTGCCGTCCGCCCGTCCGCCCGTCCGCCCGTCCGCCCGTCCGTTCGCTGGGCGGGCGGACGGCACGACCTGAGTCCTCTAGTCCGCGAGTTGCCTGAACTGCCCCCGGTGGAACAGCAGCGGCGAGTTCGCGTCGCCGTCCGGTGCCGTGCCCAGCGCGTGCACCCGGCCGACCACGATCAGGTGGTCGCCCCCCGTGTGTACGGCGTGGATCGTGCAGTCGACCCAGGCGTCCGCGCCCGCGAGGCGCGGCGAACCCGACACCGGCGCGGCGTCGTACCGTACGCCCGCGAACTTGTCCGCGCCCGCCCCGCTCACGGCGAACGCCCGGCACAGTTCCTCCTGTTCGGTGCCGAGGATGTTCACGCAGAAGGCTCCGGCACGGGCGATGCGGGGCCAGGTGGTCGACGTACGCGCGACCATGAAGGCGACCAGGGGCGGGTCGAGCGAGAGCGAGCTGAACGACTGGCAGGCGAAACCGGCGAAACCGGCGGGACCGGTTGGGCCGCCGGACGCGGTGATGACCGTGACGCCGGTGGCGAAGTGCCCCAGCACCCGGCGGAATTCGCCGGGGTCCAGCGGCAGTCGCTCGTCGTCGCCGACCGCGCGCAGTTCGGGGCGCGGGAGCGGTTCGACCGGCCTGACCGGCTTGACCGGCTCGGCGACGGTGGGCGCGCCGACTGACCTGAGGTAGCGGACGGCGGTGGCGGCCATCCCTGCGTGTCCCATCACGCTGTTCATTAGAGCTGACGTACCGTCAGATAGGAAGCCTAGCGGCCGCTGTATCGGGGGCTGCGGCGTTCCACGAAGCTCGTGACGCCTTCGTTGGCGTCCCGCGTGGCCATGTTGATCTCCTGCGCCGCCGCCTCGGCCGCGAACGCGGTGGTTCGGTCCGCGTCCAGCGAGGCGTTGACCAGTTGCTTGGTCATCGCGAGGGCGCGGGTGGGACCTTGGGCGAGCCGCTCGGCCCACGCGCGGGCGGTCTTCTCCAAGTCCTCGTCGGGCACGACCCGGTTGACCAGGCCGAGCCGCTCGGCTTCCACGGCCGGGACGGAGTCCCCGAAGAACATCAGCTCCTTGGCGCGCTGCGGACCGATCAGGCGGGGCAGCAGATACGCGCCGCCGCCGTCCGGGACGAGTCCGCGGCGTACGAAGACCTCGATGAACCTGGCCTGCTCGGCGGCGATGACGAGATCGCAGGCGAAGGCGAGGTGAGCGCCGATTCCGGCGGCGGTGCCGTTCACGGCGGCGACAACCGGCTTCTCGCAGTCCAGTACCGCGGCGATGAGGCGCTGAGCGCCCTGGCGGATGGTGCGGGCGACGTCGCCGGGGGCGCGTTCGGCGGGCGCGGGCGCGGGCGTCCCCCGGAGATCGGCACCGGCGCAGAACGCTTTTCCCGTCGCGGTGATCACGACAGCGCGGATGCCGGGGTCCGCGGAAGCTTCGGCGAGCAGTGCGATGAGGCGTTCCCGCTGGTCCCAGGTGACGGCGTTCATGGCGTCGGGGCGGTTGAGGGTGATCCACGAGACGCCGTTGTCAGTGGCGTGCAGTACCAATGAATCAGCAGCGGCGGCCGGACTGGCGGCCGCACTGTCCGAGTCGCGAGGCTCAGCGGGGGAGGGCGTCATGGGCATGCGTGAGTGGCTCCGTTTCGTGCGCGTACGGGCTTGGGCGTGGGCGGGCAGGCCGACGAGGGCGGGGCCGGGGCCGGGGCCAGGGTCAGGGCCGGGGGCACGGCCAGGGCCGGGGTCAGCGGCACACCGCGAGCGCGTCCAGGGCCACCGCGCCCTGCCCGCGTGGCAGCACCATCAGCGGGTTGACGTCGAGCTCGGCCAGCTCGTCGTCCAGTTCGAGCGCCATCCGCTGGACCCGCAGCACGACCTCGACCAGCGCCTCGACATCGACCGGAGGCGCCCCGCGGACCCCGTCCAGCAGGGCCCGCCCGCGCAGTTCGCCGAGCATCGCCCGCGCCTGGTCCTCGCCGAAGGGCGGCACCCGTACGGCCGTGTCCCGCAGCACCTCGACCAGCACTCCGCCGATGCCGACCGTCACCGTCGGGCCGAACAGCCGGTCCCGCGTGACGCCGACGACCATCTCCACACCCCGCTCGACCATCTGGCACACCAGGACGCCGTCCAGGTCGACGCCCTCGTAGCGGGCGATCTCGGTCAGCTCCCGATAGGCGTCCCGCACCTGGCTGGCCGAGGTCAGGCCGACCTTGACCAGGCCGAGTTCGGTCTTGTGGGCGAGCCGCGCGCCGGACGCCTTCATGACGACGGGGTAGCCGACCAGGCCCGCGGCCCGGACCGCCGCCGCCGCGCTGGTCACCAGCTGCTCGCGCGGGACCCGTATGCCGTACGCGCGCAGCAGCTGCTTGGCCGCGTGTTCGCTCAGCTGCTGGCCCGGTCGCATCAGGTCCCGCACCTTGCGGAAGGAGGGGGACGGGGTGCGCGGGGCCTCGTCGAAGGGCGAGCGATAGGCGGCCGTGAAACGGTGGTGGTCCAGATAGGCGCGCACGGCGGTGATGCAGTTCGTGAAGGTCCGGAAGGTGGCGACGCGGGACGAGCCGAGCAGGGTACGGCGGTAGGCGTCCTCGGTGCCGACGGGCGAGCCCCACACCACGCACACCAGTTTGTCCGTCTGCTCCGCCGCGTCCACCAGGTCCTGCGCGAGCTTGTCGCTCATCGGCGGGAAGGGGCCGGTGATCGGGCAGACCAGCACGCCCACCGACGGGTCGGCGAGGATCGCGTCGATGATCCTGCGGCCGCGCCAGTCGCCCACCGGGTGGCCGCCGTTGTCGACGGGGTTGGCGACGTTCAGATACTCCGGGATCCACTGGTGGAGCTCGTCCTGCTTGGCGGCGGGCAGGGTCGGCAGGCTGAGCCCGGCCTCGGTGGCCAGGTCCGCGAAGTGCGCGCCCGTGCCGCCCGAGATCGAATACACCGCGACGCCGTCGGCCCGTGGGGGGCGGGCCCTGGCCAGCAGGGCCGCGGTGTCCTGGAGTTCGTCCAGGCCGTCCACGCGGACCACGCCGTACTGCCGCATCGCCGCGTCCACCACCGCGTCGGCGCCGGTCAGCTTGCCGGTGTGGGACGCGGCCGTACGGGCGCCGGTCTCGGTGCGGCCGACCTTGACCGCGACCACCGGGACGCCGCGCCGGGCGGCGCGGTCGGCGGCGAGCAGAAAGGAGCGTCCGTCCTTGAGGCCTTCCACATAGCAGGCGATGGCGCCGACCTCGGGCTGTTCGGCGAAGTAGGAGAGGAAGTCGGCGGTCTCCAGGTCGGCCTCGTTGCCCGTGGGCGCCCAGTGGGACAGGCGCACGCCCAGCTCCTGCATCGCGAAGACCGGGCGGCCCTGGTGCCCTGACTGGGTGATCAGCGCGATCGCGGGACCCGCCAGGTCGTCCCGGAACGTCTCGAAGGCGTTGAGGTTGGTGTTGGGGCCGAGCAGCCGCAGCCCGGAGCGCTCGACGGCGGCGGCGAGGCGGGTCTGGGCGAGGGCGCCCTCGTCCCCCGTCTCGGCGAAGCCGGAGGCGAAGGCGACCGCGAACCTGACCTTGGCTTCGGCCAGTTCCTCGATCACCGGAAGGGGGTCCCCGACCAGCAGCACGGCGAGATCGACCTGCTCCGGCAGGTCCGCGACGGAGGGAGCGCAGGGTATGCCGAAGACGGACTGACGGGTGGGGTGCACCGGGTGCAGGCGGGCGCCGACCCGCTCGGCCCAGGCCAGCAGCTGCCGGGTGACGCCGGTGTTCGGACGGCCTTCGGCGTCCGACGCGCCGATCACGGCCACCGACTCGGGGCGGAAGAAGCGGTCCAGGTCAGGCACGTCGGCGTGCAGCGGGCGGCCGCTGACGTCCAGGTCGGCGGCCTGGCTGGTCGGCCCGCCGGTGCCGTCGGCACCGGCCGTACTGCTATGCACGGCCGGTGCCGGTCGCTCGCCGCAGGCCACGACGCGGGCCGGGCGGGAGCCGGTGGTGAGGGTGCCGTGGGTCGATCCAAGCATCGCTGACGCCCGCCTCCTGTATCGGTCAACGGTCTGACTGTTCAACGGTTCAACACGCGAACAGAGCTGACGCATAGTCAGATTACTGAACTGACGCGCCGTCAGGAACAGGCGTGCGCGGAATGCGTGTGGATGCCCTGGGTGCGGCGGCGGGCTTACGGCACGGGCGTCTTGGCCGCGCCCCTGTCGGCCGGGCCGGTCGCCGATCCGGCCGGGACGGACTCCGGGGTCCGCTCCCGCTCCCGTAGCCGCTGCCTCGGCTGCTTCGCCCGCTCGCGCGCTATCGCCTTCGCGATCTTCCGGGCGTCGAGGGCGATTTCGCGGAGCACGCCACTGATCGGGGTGGTGAAGCCCGTGAAGTACAGGCCGGGTGCGGCGGCCGGGCTGCGGCGGCCGTGGGCTGCCGGGAGCCCGCGGGCGTCCAGCACGCCGAGGTGGCCGACCAGGGGCTCCAGGGCGGTGCGGTAACCCGTCGCCGCGATCACCGCGTCGGGGGTGACGCACGAGCCGTCCGCGAGAACGACCGCGCCGGGACGGCTGTCCTGGCCGCTGGGCGCGTCGCCCTGGTCGTCGGGGGTGCGGCTCTCGAAGGAGGCGATCGTGGCTACCGGCTCGATCCGGCCTTGGCGCACCGCCTTGACCAGTCCCATGTCCAGCACCGGGGCCATGCCCGCCTTGGCCCGTACGCGGGGGCCGGTGGCGGGGCGCGGCAGGCCGTACGCGGACAGGTCGGGGGAGGCGAGCCGCGCGAGCGGACGGCTCAGCCGGTCGACCAGCCCTGCCGGGACGCGTCGGAGCAGCACGCCGCTGCGCTGCGCGGGCCAGCCGAGCGTGGAGCGCCGCAGGATGTACGGGGCGGTGCGGACCGCGAGCCGGACCCGTTTCGCGCCGCCTTCCGCCAGGTCCACGGCGATTTCCGCGCCAGTGTTGCCGACGCCCACGACGAGGACGTCCTGTCCGGCGTACGGGGCCGCGTCGCGGTAGTCGGCGGCGTGCAGCAGTCGGCCGGGGAAGGCGTCGCGGCCCGGCCAGTCCGGGAGGTGCGGGGCGCGGTTGTGCCCGGTGGCGATCACCACCGCCGAGCCGGTCAGCTCGCGCCCGCCGCTGCCGTACAGCAGCCAGCCGTCGCCCGCGGGTGCGCGGTCGATCCGGGATATCTCCACGCCGGTGACGATCTCCAGGTCGTGGAACTCGGCGTACCGCTCCAGGTAGCGGACCACGTCGTCCCGCGACACCCACCGCCCGGAGGAACGCGGGATGGGGAGTCCGGGCAGTCCGGAGAGCCGCCGGGTGGTGTGCAGCCGGAGCCGGTCGTAGTGCTGGCGCCAGGAGGCGCCGACGGAGTCGGACTTCTCGAGCACGACGGCCCGCACCCCGCGCGCCCGCAGCGCGGCCGCCGCGGAGAGTCCGCCGGGGCCGCCGCCGATGACGTATACGGGGTGTTCCGGGTGAGGTTGCGAGATGTCGGCCATAGGCCGGAGCGTAACGGCCTATGGCCGTTGAGGTGGTCAGGTCAAGAGAGGAAGGCGTATACCCGCGTACCCCTTGCGCGCGGTGCGCCCCGCCCATAGAACTGACGTACCGTCAGATTGGGTGGGCAGGGCAGGGCAGCCAAGGCAGGCAGGCAGGGGGGATCATGCAGACGATCTGGCTCGGCGGCGCCGAGTGGCTCGCGGTGCTGCGTATCGGGCTCGGCCTGTGGTGGCTGGAGAGCTGGCGACACAAGGACAAGAAGGGCTGGTTCCAGCGCGGCACCGGGATCGCCTGGGCCGCGGACGTGGCGGGCAAGCACCGGTGGTCCCTGGTGCGGACCGGCTTCGCGAAGATCGTGGAACCCCGCCCGAAGGCCATGGCGTACGTCGTCGTCTACGCCGAACTCGCCCTGGGCCTCGGCCTGATATCCGGCTTCCTCACCCCGATCGCCCTGGTCGGCGGACTCCTGCTGAACCTCCTCTACCTCACCTTGATGATCCACGACTGGGCCGAGCAGGGGCAGAACGCGATGATGGCGCTGATCTCCCTGGTCGCGCTGTTCGCGATGTCCTGGCAGACCTGGTCACTCGACCACGCGATCGGAATCTTCTGATGCCCCCCGAGGCCGCCACCCGCTTCGACCTCCCCGAGCCCGACGCCTTCACCCGCCCCTACTGGGACGCCGCCGACGACGGCCGACTCCTGCTCCGCCGCTGCCGCGCCTGCGACCGCGCCCACCACTACCCGCGCGAGTTCTGCCCGCACTGCTGGAGCGAGGACGGCGAGTGGACGGAGGCGAGCGGCCGGGCCACGCTCTACACCTGGTCCGTCGTCCACCGCAACGACCTCCCGCCGTTCGGCGCGCGCACCCCGTATGTCGCGGCCGTCGTCGACCTCGCCGACGGCCCCCGGATGATGACGGAGATCGTGGACTGCCCGGAGAGCGACCTTCGGATCGGGATGCGGCTGCGGGTCACGTTCCGTACGGGAGAGGAAGGGGCGGGGGCGGGGACGCCCGCCGTGCCGGTGTTCCGCCCGGAACCGGAACCGGGGCCGGAACCGGGGCCGGGGCCGGAATAGGAACCGGGACCGGGACCGGGACCGGAATAGGGATGCCGTCGCGCGGGGCGACGGGATTGAATGACGGGATGACCGAACACGCGCCGCGGGGGACGGCGCACCTCGCACTGCGGGTCGACGAGCTGCTCCTGCGCCCCTGGCGGCCGGACTCCGCCGGCGACGCCGAGGCGCTGCTGCGCGGCTTCTGTGACCCCGAGTTCCGGCGCTGGAACACTCCGGGCCAGCCGATGGACACCCTCGCCGACGCCCGCGCCAGGCTCCAGCGCCAGGCCGAACGCCAGGCGTGCGGCGAGCTCGCGCCGTTCTGCGTCACCGACGCGGCGTCCGGCGTCGTACTCGGCCACGTCTCGCTCAACGCGATCCAGGCGCACACCCGCTCCGCGAACGTCGGCTACTGGGTGCTCCCGGAGGCGCGCGGCCGCCGTATCGCCTCGCGCGCACTGGAGGCGGTCACCGCCTGGGGCTTCGACGCGGTGTCCGGACCCGGCCTGTACCGCGTCGAACTGGACCACGCGATCGGCCACGACCTGTCCTGCCGCGTCGCCGAACGCTGCGGCTACCTGTACGAAGGCACCCTGCGCGGCGCGGCCCCCGACCCCGCCAGGCCCGGCGCCTTCCGCGACGCCCACCTCCACGCCCGCCTGGCCACCGACCCCGGCCCCGGCCTCCGTCCCCGCCCCGCGGAGGGCTCCCCGTAGAACACGGGTGCGCGGGGCCTCAGGCCCTCAAGGCCACAGCAGCCTGCTGCTCCAGGCCGCGCCTGCGCCCGTGCCTGCGCCTGCGTCCGTACCCGTGCCCGTGTCGTCGGCTCTGGTGCGCTCGTAGCGCAGGCGTACGTGCTGCCGCCGCGCGTCGCCCTGGAAGAACTCCACCTCGTCCGGCTCCAGCACGTACAGCGTCCAGGACGGCACCGGGGCGGACGGCTCGGCCACGGCCCGTTGCCATGCCGCGTCGGACGCGCGCGCCAGCTCCTCCCGTGCGGCGAGCGGCTCGCTCTGGCGGCCCACCAGCGCCGCGGCCAGCGCGCCCGTCGACCGCGCGTGCAGGTCGGCCTGGCCCTCGGCGGGCGGTGCGGCGGCGGCCCGTCCCCGTATCCGGATCTGGCGGCCCTGCGTCGGCCAGTAGAAGTGCAGCGCGGCGGCCGGGTTCGCGGCGAGCTGGCGGCCCTTGCGGCTGCCCGCGTGCGTGGCGAAGTGCCAGCCGCGGTCGTCCGCGTCGTGCAGCATCAGGGTCCGTACGTCGGGGCGGGACGCCGCCGCCCCGGTCTGGGCCGGGTCCGCCGTCGCCAGTTGCATGACGTGCGGCTCGGGCTGCCCGGCCGCCACGGCCTCCGCGAACCACCGGTGGAACAGGGGGAGCGGAGCGGCGGGGGCCGTGTCCGGGTCGAAGGCGGGCAGCTCGGTGTCCCATACGCGTTGCGCGCGCAGGAGGTCGCGGAAGGCGGCGGCCGCGGCCTGCGGGTCGTGGTCAGTCATGGGCCCATTCTCAGTCCGGTTCCTGGTCCGGCGCGACGCACAACTGCGCCAGCACGACCATGTACAGCAGCGCCGGATCCACGAACTCTCCCTCACCGGGCGCGCCGCAGCGCCAGCTCAGCGGGTACGTGTTGCCCTCCGGGGCCGGGACCCCGATGTACTGCTCGCGCGCGGTCCGCCCGAAGCACTTCGCCCCAGGCGGCCAGTCGTGGCCCCGGCTCGCTCCGGGCGGGATCAGGAAGTACGTCCAGCGCCCGCCGGAGATCTCCCGCACGACGGGGCCGGGGTTGCCCTCAGTGAGCGCGGCGAGGTGGTGCACCACGGCCTCACCGCGTACGCCGCGCACGCGGATGGCGTCGAAGTGGACGCCGGTCTTCCGGAGTTGGAGCCCGGAGGCAGGTACCCAGTCTGGGGTGTTTTTCCTCGTCATGGCTACGAGCATCTGGGTTGTTGCGTAGCGTGACCAGGAGTACACGATTCACATCGGGGCGGTGTGGAGAGGGTGGTGGCGGTTGTGACCACGAGTGAGACCAGCAATGTGCAGCCGTCTCCGGCTCGGCTGCATGTCGGAGACCTGATCAAGAACTTCCGTGCGCGGGCCGGACTCACACGGAAGGACGTCGCGGAGCGGCTGCTCATCTCGGAGTCGCTGGCGGGCGCGTACGAGAGAGGGGAGCGCATCCCCACCTCGGACTTCCTGCGGGACGCGGACTCGGTGCTGGACGCGCGGGGCGCGCTGAAGTCCTGCATTCCGCTGATGGAGGAGGAGAAGTACCCGCCCACGTTTGTGGGGTGGATGCGGCTGCAGAAGGTTGCGGCGAGCATCAGCGCGTACGAGAGCATGTTGTTTCCGGGGCTTCTTCAGACTGAGGACTACATCCGGGCTCTGTACGAGACGCGAGTACCACAGCTCACCGAGGCCGACATCGAGAAGAATGTGGTGGCGAGACTGGAGCGCCAAGCGGTGTTGAGCCGCGACCCGCTGCCGATTGTCGGCTATGTGATCGAGGAGTCGGTGCTGCAAAGGCCGATCGGTGGGCGTGAGGTGCTGAGGGGCCAGCTCCTGCACGTACTGGAGTGTATGCGGGAAATGCACCACATGACGGTGCAGGTGATGCCCACGGGCAGGCATGTGCACGCGGCGCTCCAGGGGCCGATCTACCTGCTGAGCACTCCGGAAGGCCGCAACGTGGCCTACGAAGAGGGGCAGACGGGCGGTACGGTGATCTCCAAGCCGCAGCAGGTCAATCAGCTCATCGGCCGCTTCGGCACCCTGCGGGCCCAGGCGCTCACGCCGTGGGAGTCCGCGGAACTGATTGAGAGGATGGCGGAGCAGCTATGAACGCCGAACTGGCGTGGTTCAAGAGCAGCTACAGCGGCAATGAGGGCGGTGAGTGTCTCGAAGTCGCCTACGACTGGCGCAAGTCCAGCTACAGCGGCAACGAGGGCGGCGCCTGCGTAGAGGTAGCTGCCTGCCCCCACACCGTCCACATCCGCGACTCAAAGGTCCCGGACGGGCCCACCTTCACCGCGACTCCCGCCGCCTGGACCGCCTTCCTGGGGCTCGCCGTTCAGCGCTGACCGGCGTCGGGGAGGGGGCCGAGCTGCTGCCACATGCCGTCCTCGTCGAGGCGGTCGAGCCACAGGGGCTGTACGTCGGCGGAGTGTCCGCCGCTCGGCGAGTAGGTTCCGGTGAGGCCGTCCACCTGGGCGCTGCTCAGGGCGCGCCAGAGTTCCGTTCTGGCTCTGGTGACCGAGGACGTCGACCGCCGCGGCATCGACTTCAGGGCCGCCGCGAGCAGCCTGGTCGCCTGGAGTTCCTCCAGCGCGCCCCGCCGCTCGGGCAGTGCGCCCACCTCGCGGCAGAAGTCGGGCGACTGATTCGTGCAGTCCGCGGGCGAGACCTGGCGGGATACGGGTCGGAAGCGCAGCGTGCCGGGTGGGGTGAGAGGGTCGGGTTCGTCGTCGTCGACTGTGCAGTGTGATCCGTTGTCGCCGTTGGAGATGAGAATCTCCCCGTCGAACCCGGCCTTGCGCAGGTTGCGGGCGGAGTCGCTGTTCCGCTGTGCCCCCGAGCCGAGGATCACGATGGAGTCCGGGCGGGTCCGGGCCAGCAGCCTACGGGTGTCCATGGAATTCTGTGCGTCGGTCGTGTTCTCGAAGGACACGGTGTTCGCGGGTTTGGCGGCGAACGCGTCGTGCAGTGCCTCCGCGACCGCCGCGCTGGTGGAGGTGGACGGCAGGATGAGCAGCTTGTCCGCGTCGACGCGGGTGTCGAGGTACCTGCTCAGCTGGGCGGCCTGGTCTGCCGGGTCGGGCTGGATGGCGAGGTGGCGGTCGGCTTGGGGCCTGGGCGCGCCGACGCCTCCGTAGCAGGTGCTGATGATCGGGACCAGGGCGCCGGTCCCGATGTCGAAGCCGTTGGTCTGGCCGATCACCGCGAGGAGCCTGGGGTGTTTGTGGCGCAGCGCCTTCAGGGTGTCGGAGCTGCCGTACTTGCTGGGCTTCTCCGTCACGACCTGGGGCAGGTGCTCGGGGTCGGTCGTCGGGGAGAGCGCCTTGTCGAGTGCTTCCTTCAGGCGGTTCGCCAGCGGGTCGCCGGTCGGGGCGTCCGGTCTGCCGCGGGTGAGGACCGCGATGACGTACGGGTCCGCCGCGTCGTCGACCGTGGCCGATGAGGACGTGCCGCCGGGGCTGGATGCGCGGGAGTGGTGCTCGACGTTCTTGACGACGAACGCCCCGCCGCCCAGCAGAGCCAGGGCCAGCGCGATCGACACGGCGGTTCGGCGCGCTTCCGACGGGGCGTCGGGGGACGGGACGGGGGCCCGGACGGAGGCGAGGGTGGGGGTGGCCGGGATGGGATCGGTACGGACGTACCGCTCGCCCGCTCTGGGGACGGGTTTCGGCGCGGGTTTCGGTGGCGCGCCGGGTACTGGGGCGATTCGGACGTACCGGGGCCTGACTGGGGGCGGGGGAGAGGCGGGCTCCGGCTCTGACTCTGACTCTGGCTCCGGCTTGGGCTCGGGGCCAGACTCCGGCTCTGACTCCGGCTCCGGCTCCGCGTACGCCTCCCGTACCTCCCGTATCTCCCGTACGCGCTCCAGCGCCGCCCCCGCGTTCTGAGGCCGGTCCTCCGGGTCCTTGGCCATCAGGTCCAGGACCAGGCGGTCCACGTCCGGGCCCAGTTCGGTGCGGGCGCGGCTCGGCCGGAGTGGGGTGTCATTGAGGTGGTTGTACATCACCCCGGCTGCCGGACCGACGAACGGCGGCCGCCCGACGAGGAGTTCGTACAGCACGCAACCCAGCGCGTACAGGTCGATCCGCCCGTCGCCCCGCTCCATGCGGAACTGCTCCGGGGCCATGTACAGCACGCTGCCGATGGGCATCATGCCGGTGCGGGTCAGCCTGGAGGCCGACTCCGCGCCCTCCAGGAAGGTCGCGATGCCGAAGTCCATGACCTGGACCGTGCCGTCCGCGCCCGCCATCAGGTTGGCGGGCTTGATGTCGCGGTGGACGACGCCCGCGCCGTGGGCGACTTCCAGGGCCTTGCAGATCTGCCCGGTCCAGTCGAGCGCGGTGTCGAGGGCGACCCGGCCCTCGTCGCGCAGCACTTCGTGGAAGGCGCGCCCGGTCAGCAGCTCCATGACCAGGTACGGGATGGCGTCGCCGGTGTCGTCGCCGGGACCGCCGTCGTGCCCGGTCCTTTCGCCGGTCCTGTCGCCGCCCTCGGCACGCCCCGTCCCGTGGTCGAAGACCGTGACGATGTGCGGGCTGCTCAGGGCCGCCGCCGCACGGGCCTCGCGCCGGAAGCGGGCGAGGAGTTCGGCGCGTTCGGTCTCCTCGATGTCGCCCGGTGGTGAGAAGACCTTGACCGCGACCCGGCGGCCCAGTTCCTCGTCGCGGGCCCGCCACACCTCGCCCATGCCTCCGGCCCCGACGGACTCCTCCAGCCGGTACCGCCCGTCCAGCAGACTCCCCCGCATCACGTCCCCCGTCCCCCGTGCGCAGCGCTCTTTCGAGCGTAGCCGAACGGCGGCGACTCAGCGCGGGTCCTGCCAGCCGCTGCGCCCGCTGGTGCGCAGGCGCGAATTGACCACCGAGGAGCTGGTGGCGCGGGTTCCCTAGCCGCCGCCCTTCGACGCGGCCGCCGCCGCGCGATACGGCACGCTGGTGGCGCTCACCGTCGCGGCCAAGCGGAACCCGCGTCCCCGCAGGGTCGACCTGATGATCGCGGCGATCGCGTCCGCCGAGGGACTGCCCCTCTTCACTCGGAACGCCGATGGCTTCAAGGGGTTGGAGAGCGCCGTGGAAGTCGTCGCCGTCTGACGCGGGGTGCGACTCTGATGCTCCTTGTCCCGTACGGGCATTCCGCCGTCACCCCCTGGCGAGTACGACCGTCCCCGACGAGCAGAACCAGCCGCCCGTGCCCGAGGCCACCGCGAGCTCGGGCAGTCGTCCGCGCGCCTTGCGCACCTGCCGCTCGCCCGCCTCGCCGCGCAGCTGCCGTACCGCCTCGACCAGCAGGAACAGGCCGCGCATGCCGGGGTGTTGGGCGGACAGGCCGCCGCCGTCGGTGTTCACCGGGAGCTGGCCGCCGCGGGTCAGGCGGCCCTTCTCGACGAAGGCGCCGCCCTCGCCCTTGGCGCAGAAGCCGAGGTCTTCGAGGGTCACCAGGGTCATGTAGGTGAAGGCGTCGTAGAGTTCGGCGATGTCGATGTCGTCCGGGCGGACGCCCGCGCGCTCGAAGGCGAGGCGTCCGCTGACGGCCGCGGGGGAGACGGTGAAGTCGTCCCACTCGGACATCGTGGTGTGTGAGACGTGCTCGCCCGCGCCCAGGATCCAGACCGGAGCCTTCGCGCAGTCGGCGACGTACTCCTCGGCGACCAGGAGCACGGCCGCGCCGCCGTCGCTGCGCAGGCAGCAGTGCAGCTTGGTGAAGGGGTCGGCGATCATCGGGCCGCTCAGGACGTCGTCGGCCGTGATCGGGTCGCGGAACATCGCTTCGGGGTTGTGCGCGGCGTTGGCCCGTGCCTGTATGGCGACTTCGGCGAGCTGTTCCAGGGTGGTGCCGTACTCGTGCATATGGCGGCGGGCGGCCATCGCGTACTTGGCGATGAGGGTGTGTCCGTAGGGGGTCTCGAACTGGAGGGGGCCGCGGGCGCCGAAGGAGAGGCCGCCGGTGCGGCGGCCCGCCCTGATGTCGGCGCGGGCGGTGGAGCCGTAGACCAGGAGTACGGCGTTCGCGTGCCCGGCCGCGATGGCGTCGGCCGCGTGGGCCGCCATGACCTCCCAGGTGGAGCCGCCTACGGAGGTCGAGTCGACCCAGGTGGGGCGGAGCCCCAGATACTCGGCCGTCTCGATCGGGGCGAGCGTGCCCAGGCCCGCCGACGCGAAGCCGTCGATGACGCGCCGGTCCAGGCCGGAGTCGGCCAGGGCGCGGCGGGCGGCCTGGGCGTGCAGGGCGTAGGGGGTGGCCTCGTCGACGCGGCCGCAGTCGGCCAGGGCGGCCCCGGCCACGGCGACCTTGCGGGGGCGACGGGGGCGACGGGGGCCGCGGGGGGCTGCGGCTGGGGCCGCGGCTGGGGCGGTGGTTATGGGTGCGGCTGTGGCTGCTGGCGGCGAGGGCGGCATGAAACTGACGGTACATCAGATAATGGGCGAGGGTAGCCCGTACGGGCTCTGTGCTTACGAGGGTGAGCGGCCTAACATGACGGCCCGTCAGATTCGAGGGAGGACCCGCCGATGGACGCCGCCTTCACCGCCGAGCAGCGGGAGATCCGCCGCACCCTGCGCGAACTCCTCGCCAAGCGCTGCGGCCCGGACGAGGTCAAGGCGGCGGTCCGCACCGCCGCGGGGTACGACGAGAAGCTGTGGCTGGCCCTGTCGCGTGAGCTGGGGCTGCCGGGGCTCGCGCTGCCCGAGGAGTTCGGCGGCGTGGGCTGCTCGGTGACCGAACTCGCCCTGGCCTGCGAGGAGACCGGCCGCGCGCTGCTGCCATCGCCGCTGCTCGCCACGGCCGCGCTGACCGCGCCGCCGCTCGCCCGGCTCGGGACTCGGGCGCAGCGGCGGGAGCTGCTGTCCGCGCTCGCGTCGGGGAAGCTGACCGGGGCCCTGGCGGTGCCGGGCGCGGCGCTCGCCGCCGCGCTCGGCCTCTCCGGGGGCGGCGCGGGTCCCGCCGCCGGAGACTGGGCCGGTGGCGGGCGGGCCGGGGGCGTGCAGGCCCGGCACGGCGAGGGCGGCTGGGCGCTGTACGGGCAGGCCGGGCAGGTGCTCGACGGGCACCGGGCGGGGCTGCTGGTCGTGGCCGCGCACACCGGGGGGTACGCCAGGTCCCGGACGCTCCTGTTCCTCGTACGGGCGTCCGCGGCCGGGGTCACGGCGGTGCGGCAGACCACGCTGGACGAGACCCGGCCGCAGGCCCGGATCGAACTGCGGGACACAAAAGCGGAGTTGCTCGGGGCGGACGACGCGGACGCGGTGGCGGACGCGCTGGCCGCGACCGGCCGCACGGCGGCCGCGGTGCTCGCGGCGGAGGCGGTGGGTGCGGCGGACCGGGCGCTGGAGCGGACCGTCGAGTACGTACGGCAGCGGGAGCAGTTCGGGCGGGCGATCGGGTCTTTCCAGGCCGTCAAGCACCGGCTGGCCGATGTGTACACGGCGGTGCGGGCGGCGCGCTCGGCGGCGTACTACGCGGCGTGGGACACCGGCGCGGCCGGGCTCGCGCTGGCCCAGGCGCTGGAGGCCCTGCGCACGGCCGCGGCGGAGGCGGTGCAGTTGCACGGGGGGATCGGGTTCACCTGGGAACACGAGGCGCATCTGTATCTGAAGCGGGCGGCGGGGGACGAGCTGCTGTTCGGTCCCGCGCACCGGTTGCGTGCGTGTGCGGCGGAGGGCGCGGGCCTCTTCGCCGACGGCCGGTCCGGTGCCGTCGAGGGCGTGACGGCCTGATGGCGGCGTCGGTCGGACTGCGGGTGGTGCGGTGGGTGTCGTCCACGCGAGTGTTCGCGAAGGTCGCGCCGCATTGCGTGCCCGCGATGGACCGGCTGGTGCACCGGCTGACGCGGGGCAGGGTGCTGCCGAGCGCGCGGATGCTGCCGGGGGTCGTGCTCACGGCGCGCGGGGCGAGAAGCGGGCTGCCGCGGCGTACGCCGCTGGCCTGCGTGCCGGAGGAGGCGTCCGGGACATGGGTGCTGGTCGGGTCCAACTTCGGGCGGCCAGGACATCCCGCCTGGACCGCGAACCTGCTGGCGCATCCGGAGGCGGAGGTGAGCTGGCGGGGGACGGACATTCCGGTGCGGGCCCGGTTGCTGACGGGGGACGAGCGGGCGGCGGCGTGGGCGGCGGTGCTGGAGTTCTGGCCGCCGTACGCGACGTACCAGGCACGGGTGTCCCGCGAGATCCGGCTGTTCCGCCTGGAGCGGCGAGGGTGAATCCGGCCGGGTGAACGGGCCCCTCACACGCCGGATGCCGACGGCGGCCACCGCGAGGCGGCCGCCGTCGGCATCGACGGACAGGACGGGACGGTACGGGTCAAGGGCGGTACGGGGTACGGATCAGGGGCGGGACGGGTTAGGGCGGGACGCCGGTGGGCTGCGCCGCCGCCTACTTCGTCGGCTTGCGCCCCGTGATCCCCAGATGTACCAACAGTGCCAGGTTCGGTTTGAGTTCGGCCTGCTTCACGCCCCAGGTCTGAAAGCCCTTCTGGTGCGACGCGACCGCCGCGAGCATCGCGACCAGCGAGCCGGACATCGCCGCCGCGCTGACCTCCTTGTCGACCTTGCCCTTGGCCTGGAGCTCCTTGACCGTGTCGGTAAGGGAGTTGGTGACCGAGTTCAGGACCTTCATGCGGATCTTGTAGAAGCGCTTGTCGCCCTCGGCGGCGCCCAGGTCGACCACCCGCAGGATCGCCTCGTTCTTGCGCCAGAAGTCGAGGAACCCGTCGACCAGGTCCTGCGCCGCCTGCCAGCCGGACTTGCCGACCCAGGCGCGGCCGGTCACGACCTCCGTCAACCCCGCGCCTTCCGCCGCCATTTGCTCGGCGATCTCCAGGACCGCGCCCTCGACGTCCGGAAAGTACTGATAGAAGGTCGCGGGCGAGGTTCCGGCCTTCCGGGCCACATCGATGACCTTGACGTCCCGGTAGGGGGACGAACTGAGCATTTCGCTGAGGCAGTCGAGCAGCTTCTGCCGCGTCGCCTGGCCGCGCCGACCGGCGACCCGGCCGTCGACCGTACGTACCTGTCCTGTCATGTCGTCAGCTTACCGAGGGGTGATCGGGGCGCGATTCGGCCGACTGCAAACGGGTGTGGGGCCCGTGACCCGGCCTGCGTGGTCCGTGAGATCCCGTTACGTTGAGTGTGTGCCGGGCAGCGCAGAGCCCCGCCGTACGGGAAGGACCAGGCCCATGGCCGACGCAGACGCGCCCGCGGGCGCGGCCGGGGGGTACCCCGAGGGGACTCCCTGCTGGGTGGACGCGCAGCTGCCCGACGTCGAGGCGGGCAAGCGCTTCTACGGGGAGCTGTTCGGCTGGACCTTCGACACGGACACCAGCGCGTACGGGAGCTACGCGCTGGCCTGCCGCGAGGGGAAGGCGGTCGCTGCGCTCGCGCCCAAGCGGGACGGGCGGATGCCCACCGTGTGGACGGTGTACTTCGCCACGCCCGACGTGCGCGCGCTCGGGGCCAGGATCAGGGACGCGGGCGGGCAGCTGGTGAGGGAGCCGATGCCGGTCGGGCCCGCCGGGGCGATGGCGCTGGCCGCCGACCCGGAAGGGGCGGTGTTCGGGCTCTGGCAGAGCGGCGGCCGTCCGGGCTTCGAGAGGAAGGGCGAGCCGGGGTCCTTCTGCTGGACAGAGGTGTACTCGCGGGACCCGGCCCTGGTGGACCCCTTCTACGAGGGCGTGTTCGGCTTCGGCGGGTTCGACCTCCAGGACGCGGGCGCCGACTACCGCACCTGGTCGCCGCCCGGCGCGGAGCCGGGCCCGGACACCGCGATCGGCGGCCGGGCGGTGGTCACCGGGACCTTCCCGGCCGAGATGCCCGCGCACTTCCTGACCTACTTCACCGTCGCCGACTGCGACGCCGCGGCGGCCGACGCGCGGCGGCTCGGCGGGCGGGTCACGGCCGAGCCCTTCGATATTCCGTATGGGCGGATGGCCGCGCTGGTGGACAATCAGGGTGCGGCCTTCGCCGTCCTCCAGGACTGAAGGGCTATCGCCGGGTTTGCCCGTTTATCGGCGGTTGCGGGCGAGACACCCCGATTCGTCCTCGGGTTCGCAACCGTTGCCCCGGACAGGAAGAATCAGGGTGCGTGCCGCCGTCGCGGCGCGGCGGTGAGACGCTGACCGATGGCCGTGTGCCGAGGCCGTACGGTGCGGACTCACACGACCTCGCGCGGTCCCGCGCGGTCTGGTACGGGGAGGTGGCAGGCAAGGTGATGGAACAGCTGACGCAGCACGATCCGCGGCGGATCGGGCCGTTCGAGGTCCTGAGTCGGCTCGGTGCCGGCGGCATGGGTCTGGTCTATCTCGCGCGTTCGGCGTCCGGCCGACGCGTGGCGATCAAGACGGTCAGGACCGAGCTCGCCGAGGACCAGCTGTTCCGCGTCCGCTTCACCCGCGAGGTAGAGGCGGCCAGGGCGGTCTCCGGCTTCTACACCGCCGCCGTGGTGGACGCCGACCCGCGCGCCGCGGTGCCCTGGCTGGCCACCGCGTACGTACCCGCGCCCTCGCTCGAGGAGATAGTGAACGAGTGCGGGCCGCTCCCGGCCAAGGCGGTGCGCTGGCTGGCGGCCGGGATCGCCGAGGCGCTGCAGTCCATCCACGGCGCGGGTCTGGTGCACCGCGACCTCAAGCCGTCCAATGTCCTCGTCGTCGAGGACGGGCCGCGCGTCATCGACTTCGGCATCGCGTCCGGCGTGTCCAACACCCGGCTGACCATGACCAACGTGGCCGTCGGCACGCCCGCGTACATGTCGCCCGAGCAGGCGAAGGACTCGCGCAGCGTGACCGGCGCGAGCGACGTCTTCTCGCTCGGCTCGACCCTGGTCTTCGCGGCGACCGGACACGCGCCCTTCCACGGCGCCAACCCCGTCGAGACGGTCTTCATGCTGCTGCGCGAGGGCCCCGACCTGGAGGGCCTGCCCGATGAGCTGCGGCCGCTCATCGAGGACCTCATGCACATGGAAGCGACGCGGCGGCCCAGCCCCGCTGACCTACAGGCGCAGCTCGCGCCGCACCTGTTCGCCGCGGGCTCGGACGACAGCGGTACGGCGTCGGCCTGGCTGCCGGAGCGCTCGGTGGCGATGATCGAGGCGCGCCGGGGCGTCCAGGAGCGCGTCGAGGAGTTCGTCGCGTACGGGGCCTTCGGCGACGGCCGCGCTGCGCTGCATCAG
>NZ_JBTVYK010000065.1:0-40293 GCF_054788135.1 Streptomyces sp. O3 | reverse complement strand
TCCTTTTGGCGCCACGGGGATCCCGGCGCCCGCCGGGGGCCGACCGTAAGGGCATGCCCTTACGGTCGGCCTCCTGTCTGTACGTGACGGATGTACGGTGGCGGCTACTTGGCCAGCTCCTCCTTGAGCGCGGCGAGGAAGCCGTCCACGTCGTCTTCCGTGGTGTCGAAGGAGCACATCCAGCGGACGTCCCCGGCGGCCTCGTCCCAGAAGTAGAACCGGTAGCGCTGTTGCAGCCGCTCGCTCACGTCGTGCGGCAGCCGGGCGAAGACCGCGTTGGCCTGCACCGGGTAGAGGATCTCGACCCCGCCGAGCGCGCGTACGCCGTCGGCCAGGCGCTGGGCCATCTCGTTGGCGTGCCGGGCGTTGCGCAGCCACAGGTCCTTGGCGAGCAGCGCCTCCAGCTGCACGGAGACGAAGCGCATCTTGGACGCCAGCTGCATCGACAGCTTGCGCAGGTGCTTCATATGCCGCACCGCGTCCGGGTTGAGCACCACGATGGCCTCGCCGAAGACCATGCCGTTCTTGGTGCCCCCGAGGGAGACGACGTCGACGCCCGCCCGGTTGGTGAAGGCGCGCATCGGCACGTCGAGCGAGGCCGCGGCGTTGGCTATCCGGGCGCCGTCCAGGTGCACCTTCATGCCGAGCCGGTGGGCGTGGTCGCAGATCGCGCGGATCTCCTCGGGCGTGTAGACGGTCCCGAGTTCGGTGTTCTGCGCGATCGAGACGACCTGTGGCATGGCGCGGTGCTCGTCGTCCCAGCCGAACGCCTCGCGGTCGATCAGCTCGGGGGTGAGCTTGCCGTCCGGGGTCGGCACGGTGAGCAGCTTCAGGCCGCCGACCCGCTCGGGCGCACCGCACTCGTCCACGTTGATGTGGGCGCTGTCGGCGCAGATGACCGCGCCCCAGCGGTCGGTGAGCGCCTGGAGCGCGGTGACGTTGGAGCCGGTGCCGTTGAAGACCGGGAAGGCCTCCGCCGTGCCGCCGAAGTGCCCGCGGACGACCTGCTGGAGGTGCGCGGTGTAGTCGTCCTCGCCGTAGGCGATCTGGTGGCCGCCGTTGGCGACGGCGAGCGCGGCCAGCACCTCGGGGTGGGCGCCCGCGTAGTTGTCGCTGGCGAAGCCTCGGACGTCCGGATCATGATGCCGTGTCGCGTCGGTCTTCGGCGGGTTCACGGCTTCTCGGTCAGCCACAGGCGGTTTCCGTTCACTTCCCCGGCGGGCCGCTCCCAGACTCCGGCGATGGCCTGGGCCAGCTCCTTGACGTCGGTGAAGCCCGCGAACTTCGCGTTGGGCCGCTCCGCGCGCATCGCGTCGTGGACCAGCGCCTTGACGACCAAGATCGTAGCCGCGGAGGTCGGGCCGTTCTCGCCCCCCGCCTTGCGGAACGCGTCGCCCATCGCCAGCGTCCACGCCTCGGCGGCCGCCTTGGCCGCGGAGTAGGCCGCGTTCCCGGCCGTGGGCTTGCTCGCTCCGGCGGCGCTGACCAGCACGTAGCGGCCGCGGTCGCTGCGCTGCAAGCCGTCGTGGAAGGCCAGCGAGGTGTGCTGGACGGTACGGATCAGGAGGTTCTCCAGGACGTCCCAGTCGGCGAGGTCCGTCTCGGCGAAGGAGGCGCTGCCGCGCCAGCCGCCGACCAGGTGCACCAGGCCGTCGACGCGGCCGAACTCCTTCTCGGTACGGGTCGCCCACTCGCGGGCCGCGTCCAGGTTCAGCAGGTCCACGGTGTCGCCGGTGACCGTGGCGCCGCCGTGCGCGTAGCGGGCCGTGTCCACGGCCTCCGCGAGCCGCTGGGCGTCCGCGTCGGACGCGACGACGGTGGCGCCCGCCTCCGCGAGCTGGAGCAGCGTGGCGCGCCCCGCCGGTCCGGCGGCTCCCGCCACCGCGATCACCGCGCCGTTCAACGCGCCGTTGCCGTTGCCGTTGCCGTTCATGGTCTTCTCCTCCGGGCCGCGGGCAGTCATGCGGCCGCTCGCTGGGCGTCTTCCGCGGTGATCCCCTTGGCGGCGGCGATCACGCCCTTCAGTTTCTTGGCGAGCGCCTCATAGAACATGCTCAGCGGAAACTCGTCGTCCAGCACGTCGTCCACGAGCTTGCGCGGCGGCAGGGTCAGGTCCAGGGCGTCCGGACCCTTAGCCCAGCGCGATCCGGGGTGCGGGGAGAGGTACTGGGAGACCAGGTCGTAGGCGGCGAACCAGTGGACCAGCTTGGGGCGGTCGATGCCCGCCCGGTACAGCTCCTCGATGTCGGCGCAGAGCTGGTTGGTGACCCGCGGGGCCCGCTCCCAGTCGATCTTCAGAGTGTTGTCGGTCCAGCGCACCACGTCGTGCTTGTGCAGGTAGGCGAAGAGCAGCTGTCCGCCGAGGCCGTCGTAGTTGCGGACCCGCTCGCCGGAGACCGGGAAGCGGAACATCCGGTCGAAGAGCACCGCGTACTGCACGTCGCGGGCCTGCGGTACGCCTTCGGCCTCCAGCTTCACGGCCTCCTTGAAGGCGGTGAGGTCACAGCGCAGCTCCTCCAGGCCGTACATCCAGAACGGCTGCCGCTGCTTGATCATGAAGGGGTCGAAGGGCAGGTCGCCGTGGCTGTGGGTGCGGTCGTGGACCATGTCCCACAGCACGAAGGCGTCCTGGCAGCGCTGCTGGTCGTCGACCATCTCGCGGATGTCGTCGGGCAGTTCGAGGCCCAGGATGTCCACGGCGGCCTCGGTGACCTTGCGGAAGCGGGCCGCCTCGCGGTCGCAGAAGATCCCGCCCCAGCTGAAGCGCGCGGGCGCCTCGCGCACGGCGATGGTCTCGGGGAACAGCACCGCGGAGTGGGTGTCGTATCCGGCGGTGAAGTCCTCGAAGGCGATGCCGCAGAACAGCGGGTTGTCGTAGCGGGTGCGCTCCAGGTCGGCGAGCCAGTCGGGCCAGACCATGCGCAGGACGACGGCTTCCAGGTTGCGGTCCGGGTTGCCGTTCTGGGTGTACATGGGGAAGACGACGAGGTGCTGGCGGCCGTCCGCGCGCTGGGCCGCGGGCTGGAAGGCGAGCAGCGAGTCCAGGAAGTCGGGGACCTGGAAGCCCTCGTCCGCCCAGCGGCGCAGGTCGGCGACGAGCGCCTGGTGGTAGGCCTCGTTGTGCGGGAGCAGCGGGGCGAGCTCCTGGACGGCGGCTATGACACGGCCTACGGCGGCCTCGGCTGCGGCCCGGTCAGGGGCGCCCTCCGCGTCGAAGTCGATCGAGCCGTCCTTGGACTGCCACGGCCTGATCTGCTCCACGGCATCCTTGAGCACGGGCCAGGCAGGCTGCTCGACCACCCGCACCACCGGAGGAAGAGTCTCCTCCGAAGCGGGTTGCACAAGAATTTCCGTCATAACACTTCCTCCACGGGAGAACCTCACGTACGGACACCGTATGCGGGTGAGGTTCTCCGCCACAAGTGGGGCCTGTGTAAATTATCCTGCGTCACCCCCGCTCCGACGGGAGTTTTTCCTGTGATCCGGGGGTTCGGTGAGGCTGTTCAGCGCGGTGACGACGCCCGCCAGCGCGGTGCGCGCGTCGTCGAGCACCTCGGGGAAGCCGAAGAAGCCGTGGAACATCCCCGGAAAGTGCCCCTCGGTGGCCGGTACGCCCGCCGCGCGCAGCTTGGCCGCGTACGCCCGGCCCTCGTCGCACAGCGGGTCGCAGCCCGCGGTGACGACATGGGCGGGCGGCAGTCCGGCGAGGTCGCCCCGCAGGGGTGAGATGTGCGGGTGAGCGGGGTCGCCGCCGCCCCGTAGGTACTGCTTGCCGAACCAGGTCATCTGCGCCGAGGTCAGGAAGTAGCCGTTGGCGTTGCGGGTGCGGGACGCGCCCTGGTGCAGCATGTCGGTGGACGGGTAGACGAGGACCTGCAGGCCGATCGCCGGGCCGCCGCGGTCCCGCGCGATCTGCGCCACGACGGCGGCGAGGTTGCCGCCCGCGCTGTCCCCGGCCACGGCCAGCGCGCCGGGGCGCGAGCCGAGTTCGGCCGTGTGGGACGCCGCCCAGCGCACGGCGGCGTAGGCGTCGTGCACCGCGGCCGGGTACGGGTGCTCGGGGGCCAGCCGGTAGTCCACCGAGACCACGGCCGCGCCCGCGTCACGGCAGAGCTGGCGGGCGATGCCGTCGTGGCTGTCGAGGTCGCACAGCACCCAGCCGCCGCCGTGGAAGAAGACCACGGTCGGCCGGTGTCCGGGCGGCGCGTCGGCGGGGTCGGGCAGGTAGACGCGTACGGGGATGTCCGGCCCGTCGTCGGGTCCGGGAATGGTGCGGTCCTCGACGGAGCCGACCGCCGCCGGGCGCCACGGCGGCTCGGGGGCGGCGGCCAGGGCGCGGCGGGCCTCGGCCGCGTCGGTGACGGTGTTCCCCAGGTCGGGGAAGGCGGCGCTGATCAGGTCGACCAGGACCCGGACATCCGGGTCCAACCGGTCGTCGGACACGCTCATCGGGCTTCCTCCTCGGCTGCGCGATCCAGCGTGATCGTCGGACAGGGTACGGAGAAGCGGTCGTCGACGACAGAGGAGGCGCACCGCGTCCCGGCGTTCGGCGCCGCGCCCGGCTCGGGCGCGGCGACCGCGTGGGGCGCTGGCCGACCCGGCGGCGGTGTCGCGTCAAGGCTCGGGCGACGCGCCCACGGGCGGGTGAGGGAGCGGCCCCTCGGCGGCGGCGGGCGGTAGGACGGGGCGGGTCAGCCGCCGTCCACCGTTTGGAGCAGTGCACCCGTGACTATGCGCGCCGTCCTCGTCGCAGCCGTGCTCACCGGGCTGATCCTGGGGATCGCCGGGGCCAGAGCGGAGCGCCCGGCCCCGCCCCGGCAGTCCGGGGCGTCCGCCGACAGCGGGCGCTAGGCCGTCCCCGCGGGGTCGGGCGCGGCTGCGGGCCCTGCGCGCCGCGGGCCGCGTTTCTACAGTGGTCGCAGCGTCTCGGGAGAGCCCCGAGGCGGTCGGGGAACACCCCCGCCGTGAACCGCGCGCCGGAGCACGGACGCACAGAACAGAGGGCCGACGATGAGCCGTCACGCCGCACCCCCGGACAGCCCGAACGCCGACACCGCGGCCGCGGACAGCGCACTGCCGGGACCACTAGGACGTCTGGCGCACGGCGCCTGGCAGGCCGTCCTGTTCGCCGGGATCGCGACCCTCGTGCTGGGCGTGCTGATCCTCGTCTGGCCCGGCGCCTCGCTGGTGGTGGCGGGCGTGCTCTTCGGGCTCTATCTGCTGACCAGCGGCGTCCTCCAGCTGGTCGCCGCGTTCGGCACGCATGTGTCCACCGCGCTGCGGGTCATGGCGTTCATCAGCGGCGTCCTGTCGATCCTGCTGGGGCTGTTCTGCTTCCGGGGCACGCTGCAGTCGATCCTGCTGCTCGCCCTGTGGATCGGCATCGGCTGGCTGTTCCGCGGTATCACGCAGACCATCGCGGCGGCGTCCGACCCCGCGATGCCCGCACGCGGCTGGCAGGCCGCGCTCGGCGTCATCAGCGCGCTCGGCGGGGTCGTGCTCATCGCCTCGCCGCTGGAGTCGGTCGCGGTCCTCACGCTGCTCTGCGGCCTGTGGCTGGTCGCGCTCGGCGCGATGGAACTCGTCACCGCCTTCCGGATCCGCGGCCGCGCCAAGGACCTCCCGTCCGGCGTGTGAGGCCGGTCCCTCCGCCCGCCGGGCAGAGCCCGGCCTGAGCGGCTCGGAGAGCCCGGCCTGAGCGGACGCGGCCGCGTCAGAAGTGGGTGCCGCCGTCGACGCGCACCTCGGTGCCGGTGATGAACCTGCCGTCCGCGGAGCCGAGCATGGCGACCACGCCCGCGACCGTCTCCGGGCCCGCCATGCCCTCGCCGATGGCCGGGGCGAGCTTGGCGAACAGCGACCAGTCGGTGTCGTCCGGCAGGCCCGGACCGCGTCCGGTGGTCATGTCGGACGCGATCGATCCGGGCGCCACCGACACCGCGCGCAGCCCCTGCTTGCTGTACTCGCTCGCGAGGGAGTGGGTCATCGACTGGATGCCGCCCTTGGAGGCCGCGTACGCCGACATATACGGGTGCGCGAAGGACGCCGACGTGGACGAGAAGTTGACGATGACCGGCTCGTCGCCTTCCAGGAGCGCCGGGATCGCCTCGCGGATCATCAGGAACGTGCCGGTGAGGTTCACCGCGATGATCCGGTTGAAGAGGTCGAGCGTCGTCTTGTGGGTGTGCTCGGAGCGGAGGATTCCGGCGGCGTTCACCAGGACGTCGAGGCCGCCCAGAGTGCGCACGGCGGCGGCCACGCCGTCGGTGACGGAGGCCTCGTCGGAG
This sequence comes from Streptomyces sp. O3, assembly GCF_054788135.1. Taxonomy (NCBI): domain Bacteria; kingdom Bacillati; phylum Actinomycetota; class Actinomycetes; order Kitasatosporales; family Streptomycetaceae; genus Streptomyces; species Streptomyces sp. O3. The sequence continues at coordinate 34,006 of NZ_JBTVYK010000065.1, read as the reverse complement.
ATGTCGAGCCGTGCCGTGGTCAGCCGCTCGGCGGTGCCGTCGGCGACGGCCGCGTCGGACGTGGCCTTCAGCCCTTCCTCGTTGACGTCCACGCCGACGACCAGGCCGCCCTCGGCGAGTATCCGGTGGACGGTGGCCTGGCCGATGCCCGAGCCCGCGCCGGTGATCAGTACCCGGCGACCCGCGTAGCGGTTCATGGTGCGCCTTTCTCCTGTGCCTGAGCGCCGGGATCCCGACGCCTCGCACACGGTACGCCCATGTGGCACGTTTTGCCATGCCTGCCAGACGTGCATACCCGACACGCGCGGGCGTAGGCTTGCCCAGGTGAGTACCAGGCCGTCCCCGTCCCCCGCCGCCAGCACCCCGTCCGGCACCCCGTCCGGCACCCTGACCGAGCGCCGCAAGGCGGCCACCCAGCTGGACATCGCGCACGCCGCCGTCGAGCTGTTCATCGAGCACGGCCCCGACGGCACCACCGCCGAGGACATCGCGCGCCGGGCGGGGGTCGCGCTGCGCACCTTCTACCGGTACTTCCGCAGCAAGCAGGACGCCGTCGCCCCGCTGCTCGCGGTCGGCGCCGACCGCTGGCGTGCCCTGCTCGCCGCCGCCGAACCGGGCACGTCGGCGCCCGACGCCCTGGAGCACGCCATCGCGCGGGCCCTGGCCGTACCGGACGAGCAGGCCGCCGACGGGCTGCGCAGCACCCGCGGCCTGCTGCGGGCGGCGGCGGCCGACCCGGCGCTGCGGGCCGTCTGGTACCGCGTGAACCAGGAGTCCGAGGAGAAGCTGGCGCCGGTGGTGGCGGAGATCGCGGGCGCGGACGCGGACCCGCTTCAGGTGCGTCTCGCCGCGGCCGCCGCGACCGACGCGATCCGGATCGCGCTGGAGGCCTGGGCCGCGACGGACGCCGACGTCGAGGGCCCGGACTCGCCCGCCGCGCTGGCCGTGCGCTGCCTGCGGGAGCTGATGGGCGGCATGCGCCTGGTCGGCCTCGGGCGCGGGCCGGAGTAGGCCTGTCGTCGCCTTCCCGCCGCCCGCCCGCCGAACGAGCCCCAGTACAACGACGCGTGCGGGCGTTCGGTATCGCGCGGCGTGGATTCCGCGACCGGCTTCCCTCGTATTCACACGTACGTGAGCGTTGTCTTGCGCTCCGCGACGTCCCTCGCCAAGCTTGCGCAGTGGATTCGGGAGTCGGCGGAAGCGGGTGGACCTTGAACTTCCTCACCATCGGTCATCGCGGGATCATGGGCGTGGAGCCCGAGAACACTCTCCGGTCCTTCGTCCATGCCGAACAGGCCGGGCTCGACCTCATCGAACTGGATCTGCACCTGAGCAAGGACGGCGCGCTCATCGTCATGCACGACGCGCGCGTGGACCGTACGACCGACGGCGAGGGTCCCATCGCCGAGCGGACGCTCGCCGAGCTGCGCACGCTCGACGCGGGCCGCGGCGAGCGCGTCCCCGTCTTCGAGGAGGTGCTCGACGCCGTACGGGCACCGCTCCAGGCCGAGATCAAGGACACCGCGGCCGCCCGCGCGCTCGCCGAGGTGATGCTCGCGCGCGATCTGGTCTCGCGGGTCGAGGTGCTGTCCTTCCACGACGACGCGCTCGCGGAGATCTCCCGTCTGGTGCCGGGCGTACGCACCGCGCTGGTCGCCGACCACTACGGCACCGAGGTCGTGGGGCGCGCCACGGCGGTCGGCGCGGCCACGCTGGTGCTGAACATCAGACGGCTCACGCTGGAGACCGCCGAGCTCGCGCGCAAGGCCGATCTGCGGATCATCGGCTGGGTGGTGAACACCCAGGACCAGCTGCGCCTGGCACGCGCGCTCGAACTGGACGGCGTGACGACCGACTACCCGGACATCAAACGCACCGGCCGCTTCACGGCGTGAGCCCACGGCTTGAGCCCACGGCGTGAGCCCTCCGCCGCGTGGGATCGCTCCTATCCGCGTGGGCTCCGCTACCGCGTGAGATCCTTCACCAGCAGCTCGAACTCCAGGTCCGGGCGCTGCGGGACGCCGAAGCGCTCGTCGCCGTACGGGAAGGGGCTGAGCTGTCCCGTACGACGGTAGCCGCGCCGCTCGTACCAGGCGATCAGCTCGTCCCGTACCGAGATCACCGTCATGTGCATCTCGCGCGCGCCCCACTCCGCGCGGACGGTGCGCTCCGCCGCTGCCAGGACCATCTTGCCGAGACCGGCGCCCTGGAGTTCGGGCCGGACCGCGAACATCCCGAAGTAGGCGGCCCTGCCACGGCGCTGGAGCTGGCAGCAGGCGACGATCCCGTCCGCCCGCTCGACGGTCAGCAGACGGCTGTCCGGTGCCTGGATCACCTCCAGGACGCCCTCGGCGTCGGTGCGCTGCCCATGCAGGATGTCCGCCTCCGTGGTCCAGCCCGCCCGGCTCGCGTCGCCGCGGTAGGCCGACTCGATGAGCGCGATGAGCGCGTCGGCGTCGGTGTCGCGGGCGGCTCGGAAGGTGAGCTCTCCTGCGGCGTGTACGACGGTCTCCATGCGGCGCGCCCCTTCGCTCGTCGGCTCGTTCGTCGGCCTTCGAGGGTAACGCGACGCGACTGGAGTCCGGTGACCCCCGTGCTCCCCGCGTACATCCATGCGCCGCGTAGACCCCGGCAGGGGCGGGAAGTCGACCTCAGGGGCGGGAAGTCGACCTGTCGGCACCGTCGCTGCGTCGACGCCGTCGATCGGGGAGGTCCGCGATGCACGGACCGGCACTCGCCGGATGGCTGACGGTCGCGCTCTGCGCGGCGGCCGGAGCGTACTGCCTGCTGCGGATGCGCAGCCCGGTCGCGCGGCAGCGCGCTTTCGCGGGCGATGAGGCGCTGATGGGGTTCGGGATGGCGGTGATGGCCGTACCGGCCGCGGTGCTGTGGCCGCCCTGGTGGGTCTGGACCGGGTACGCGCTCGTGTTCGGCGGCGCGGCGTTGCGGACGCTGTGGGCGGTACGCGGCTCCACGCACCATCTGCACCATCTGGTGGACGCCCTCGCGATGGTCTACATGGCGGTGGTGATGGCTGTGACGCCGCAGGCGCACGCCGGGCACACCGGCGCGGGGGCGCCGGTGCTCACCGGCGTACTGCTGCTGTACTACGGCGGCTATATGCTCCGGGCCGGGAGCCGTCTGGCGCCGGTCCCGGCGGCGGCCGTACCCGCGCCCGCACCCGCGTCGGCGGCGACGGCCTGGGGGGACCGGTCCGAGATCGCGACGGTGTGCAGGCTGGCGATGGGGATCTCGATGTTCGCGATGCTCCTGACGATGTGAGACCGCCGTCGTGGTATGCGTCACTTGGGCCCGCTGGCCATACCGCCCGGTAGCGGGGCCTCATAGGGTGGAGGCATGTTGGTCCCTGTCGCCCTGCTGCTGCTCGGCGTACTGACCGCCGCCTTTGCGCCTCGCCTGCTCGCACGGGCCGATTGGCCGGAGCGCGAGCCCGTGGTCGCCCTGTGGGTGTGGCAGTGCGTGGTGGCCGCCGTGCTGCTGTGCTGCGCCCTGTCGATGACGCTCAGCGCCGCCGCCGCCTGGCACGCGGTGCGCGGCACGGTGTTCGCACCGGCCCCGCACGGCGTGATCGAGGCGTACGCGCTGGGCGGCACCGGGCCGTGGGCCGCGGCGACCGCGGTGGCGCTGGCCTGCGGCGGCGTGTGGACCGGGGCGATGCTCACGCGCGAGGTCGCACGGGCCCGCGCGAGGCGTCGCCGCCGCCGCTCCGAACTGCTGGTGCGCTCCCCGCTGCTGCCGGGCGAGGAGCCGGGGCCCGACCGTCTCGTCGTACTCGAGGGCGAGCGTCCCGACGCCTGGCGGCTGTCCGGCAGTACGCCCCAACTGGTCATCACCACCGCCGCGTTGCGTCGCCTCAAGGGGCGGCAGCTGGATGCGGTGCTGGCCCACGAGCAGGGTCACGCGCAGGCCAGGCACGACTGGCTGCTGCACTGCTCGGCGGCGCTGGCGTACGGGTTTCCCCAGGTGCCGGTGTTCGCCGCGTTCCGGGACGAGATGCACCGGCTCGTCGAGCTGGCCGCCGACGATGTCGCCTCGCGCCGCTTCGGGCGGCTGACGATCGCCCTGGCGCTGGTCGAACTCAACGAGGACCGCGGCGTGTTCGGCCCCTGCCCGACCGCGCACGCGCAGGTGCCGCAGCGGGTGCACCGGCTGCTGGCGGCTGCGCCCCGGCTGACGGCGGGGCGCAGACTCCGGCTGACCGCGCTCGCGGCGCTGGCACCGGTGGTTCCCCTGCTGGTGACGTTCGTGCCGGGCCTCAGGGCTCTGGGCTAGGTTCCGTCTCGCCTGTCCGCGCGCTCCCCGTCGGCCGCCGCCGTCATACCGCCGCGCGGCTGCACGCCGCCCGCAGGGCGGGCGATCGTCCCGAGCGTATGCCGGGAGCGGTCCGCGCGGGGAGCGCCAGCGGTCGGGCTCGGCGGTGACCGGGTGTTCCGCCGGGCGGGGCCGCCGCCCGGCGGAACGCGTGGTCAGCGGCGGTAGCTCGGCTGCGTCTGGACGTTGAGCTCGCGCAGCCGGACCCGCTTCGCGCCGTCGGTGCGGCGGTCGTCGATCCTCAGGACATCGAAGCCCTTGGCCATGTCGTTGGAGTAGATGTAGCCGTTGTAGTAGTACGCCGACCATGAGCCGCCGACCCGCAGCGCGTCGGTGCTGAGCGGGCCGCGCTCGAAGTAGCCGATCTCCTTCGGCTTCTTGGAGTTGGTGAAGTCCCAGATGGAGACGCCGCCCTGGTACCAGGCCTGGACCATGATGTCCCGGCCCCTGACCGGGATCAGCGAGCCGTTGTGAGCCACGCAGTTCTCGGTGTCCGCCTGGTGGCGCGGGATCTTGAAGTAGCTCTGGAAGACGAGCTTGCGCTGGTCGCCCTTGCCCCTGATGGCGTAGATGCCGTTCGCGCCGCGGTCCGGGCCGACCTCCGCGTTGCAGGTGGCGCCGCCGCCACCGCCCAACTCGTCGGTGAAGACGACCTTGTTCGCCTTCTGGTTGAAAGTCGCCGAGTGCCAGAACGCGAAGTTGACGTTGTCCTGGACCTGGTCGATGACCCGCGGCCGCTCAGGGTTCTTGATGTCCATCAGGATGCCGTCGCCCATGCAGGCCCCGGCCGCGAGGTTCCGGGAGGGCAGTACGGTGATGTCGTGGCAGCCGGTGGTCTTCCTGACGCCGGGGTTGGCGGGTCCGCCGGGGTTGCCGCCGCCGTCTTCCCCGTCACCGGGGAAGAGCACCGAGAAGTCCACCAGCGAGGCCTTCTGGGGGGCCTTGCGCGGGACCTTGACGATCGAGATGCCGTCGTGCGGCGGCTGGCAGTCGGGGAACGACGTGCGCGGGGAGTACGAGGAGACGTAGACGTAGACGTTCTCGCGCTTGGGTATCAGCGTGTGCGTGTGCGAGCCGCAGGCGGTCTCGACGGCGGCGACGTACTTCGGGTTCCTCTTGTCGCTGATGTCGAAGACCTTCATGCCCTCCCACGAGTCCTTCTCGGTCGCGGGCTGGGTCGTGCTCTCACAGGAGTCGTCACTGCGTGAGGAGTCGGTGGACAGGAAGAGCAGGTTCCCGGAGACCGAGACGTCGTTCTGCGAGCCGGGGCAGAGCACCTGGGAGACGGTCCTGGGCGACTTCGGGTCACTGATGTCGAAGATCCGGAAGCCGTCGTAGTTGCCCGCGAAGGCGTACCTGCCCTGGAAGGCCAGGTCCGAGTTGAAGCTTGGGAGCGCGTCCTTGGGGATGTTGGCGAGGTGCGTCACGTTGTCGGATGTGACGACCTCGTCGGGCGCGGGGATGTCGCCCCGCCTGATCGCCGCCTCGGTGTCGGCGGCCGTGTCCCGCGAGACGCCCGTGGATGTCGGGGCGTCGTCACCGGGGTCTGGTGTCGCACTGGCCGGGCCCGCCGTGAAGAGTGCGGCGACGAGCCCGGCAGCGGCGGCCATGACGCTCAGACGTCCGTGCGGACGTCCGTGCAGACGTCTGCGTCGCGTCCGGGATTCGTTCAACAGGGTCACTGCGTCCTCCCTCACAGCCGTTCAGGGTGTGAACGGTGCGTAGACAACGGCAGTATCTGCTAGCCATGCTCATATCAATAGGGGGCGTCCCGCCAATTCAAAGGGGGCGGCCTACTTGTCATCGGGGATCTGGATCACTGACGATCGGGGGCGTACCCAGCCGTCCCGCCGTCCGCCAACTCGCCTGCTCCTGGAGGCCGTTGTGCCGAACCGCCGCAGCTCCCCGCGTGCACACGCCCTCACCGTCGCCGCCTGCCTGGCCTCGGCCGCGCTCGCCCTCACCGGCTGCGAGTCGGACGGCGGTTCCAAGGCCGCGGACTACACCGGTCCTCCGGTGATCGCCCCCGGCAAGCCGGGCGAGGCCGCGCGGACGCTGTCCCCCGAGCAAGCCGCGCGGAAGTCCGACGCCTCGCCCCCCAACTCGGCGGACTTCTCCTACGTCACGATGATGATCGAGCACCACCAGCAGGCGCTGGTGATGACCGAACTGGCCCCCGAGCAGGCCGGATCGGCGCGGCTGAAGCGGCTGGCCGCGCGCATCTCCGCTGGCCAGGGGCCGGAGATCGGGACGATGCGGGGCTGGCTGGACGCGTACGGGAAGCCGGGCGGCGACGCGGGCGGCCACAGCCACGGTCACGGTCACGGGGAAGGGGACGTTCCCATGGCCGGGATGGCGACCGAGGCACAGCTGAACGAGCTGCGCGCGGCTAAGGGGAAGGCCTTCGACGAGCTCTTTCTGAAGCTGATGATCACCCATCACGCAGGCGCCGTGACGATGGCGACGGACGTGCTCGGCCAGGGCAACGACCTTCAGGTCGAGGAGATGGCGAACGACGTCATCGCGCAGCAGACCAGCGAGATCAACCGGATGCGCGCGATGCTGTGAGCGCGCCCGGCCGGACGCCCCGTGAGCGTGCCCGGCCGGACACACCCCCGTTTCCGGCACAGCGATGCCATGCTGGATACCACCGCAGGGTTTCCCGCGGAAGGAGCTGTACCGTGCTTCAGGTCGCCGTCGTCGGATCCGGTCCGAGCGGGGTCTACACCGCCCAGTCGCTCCTGGCGCAGGACCGGATGCCGGGCGTGCGGGTCGATGTGCTCGACCGCCTGCCGTGCCCGTACGGGCTGGTGCGCTACGGCGTCGCACCGGACCACGAGAAGATCAAGTCGCTGCAGAACAACCTGCGCGGGGTCCTGGCGGACGACCGCGTGCGGTTCGTCGGCGGCGTGGACGTGGGCTCGGGGGCGCTGACGCCCGAGCGGCTCCGCGGGCTCTACGACGCGGTGGTGTACTGCGTAGGGGCCGCCGCGGACCGCAGGCTCGGCATCCCCGGCGAGGAGCTCGTCGGCAGTCACTCCGCGACCGAGTTCGTCTCCTGGTACAGCGCGCACCCGGACAGCACCGAGAACGGCTTCCTGTCCGGGGTCCGCTCGGCCGTCGTGATCGGCGTGGGCAATGTCGCGGTGGACGTGACCCGGATCCTGGCCCGTGACGCCGACGAGCTGCGGGTGACGGACATGCCCCAGTCGGCGCTCGACGTACTGGCCCGCGGCCGGGTCCGGGATGTGCACATGGTGGGGCGGCGCGGCCCGTCGCAGGCGAAGTTCACCACCAAGGAGCTGCGCGAACTGGGGTCGCTGCCGGACGCCGACGTACTGGTGGACCCGGCGGAGCTGGCGCTCGACCCGGCCTGGTCCGACCCCGCGTCACTGCCCGCGGTGAACCGGCGCAACCTGGACGTGCTGCGCGGCTTCACCGAGCGCGAGCCGCGCGGGCGCGCCCGGCGGATCCACCTCCGGTTCTTCCTCCGCCCGGTGGAGATCCTCGGCGCGGCCGGCCGGGTGGCCGCCGTACGCTTCGAGCACACCGTGCCGGGCGACGGCCAGGGCCAGGTGACCGGCACTGGGCGGTACACGGACCTCGACGCGCAGCTGGTGCTGCGGTCGGTGGGCTATCGCGGAGTGCCGCTCGCGGGGCTGCCGTTCGACGCCGGGCGCGGCACGGTGCCGCATCGCGCGGGGCGGGTGCTGCGGGACGGCGCGGTGTCGCCCGGAGAGTACGTCGCGGGGTGGATCAAGCGCGGGCCGACCGGCGTGATCGGCACCAACCGCCCGTGCGCCAAGGAGACGGTGAGCTCCCTGCTCGACGACGCCCCCGGCCTCGTACGCGAGGACCGGGGCGAGGATCCGCTGAACGCGCTGCGGGCCGCGGGGCTGCGGCCCGTGGAGTGGTCCGGCTGGCTGGCGATCGAGCGCGCCGAGGCGTCGCTGGGCGCCACGCAGGGGCGCGGACCGGTGAAGATTCCCGACTGGGACGGGCTGCTGCGGGCCGCGCGGGGCGCGGAGCGTTAGCCGCGGGCGTCCGGACGGGTCACCCTTCGTCCCCGTCCCCGTCCCCATCCCTGTTCTAGCCTTCGCCGAGCCGGTCGCGCTGCAGCCCTGCCGCGTGGAGGACGCTGTCCAGGAGACCGGGGAAGAGCGCGGCCAGGTCCTCGCGGCGCAGCCCGTTCCGTTTGACGGTGCCCCGGTAGGCCTGCTGGACCACGCCGCTCTCGCGCAGCACCCGGAAGTGGTGCGTCAGCGTGGACTTGGTGACGGGCAGATCGAAAGACGAGCACGCCAGCTCGTCCTCGGCCAGCGCCAGCTCCCGCACGATGCGCAGGCGCACCGGGTCGGCCAGTGCGTGCAGAACGCCCTCCAGACGGATCTCCGCGCGCGAGGGGTGTTCCAGCTCGCGGCCGCCGCTCCGCGCGGCGTTCACCGGGGTCGTCATGAGGGCTCCACATCGTCAGGGGCCTCCATGGTACGAGACCTGCCGTAGTTTGACATCTCCCGTACTACGAGGGTTATCGTACGAGAGCCAAACGGCCCCGCCGACGAATGGAGTCCGCCGTGAGCGCACTGTTCGAGCCCGTCAGCCTGCGGTCCCTGACCATCCCCAACCGTGTGTGGATGGCGCCGATGTGCCAGTACTCGGCGGAGGTCTTCGGGCCGAACGCGGGAGTGGCCCACGACTGGCACTTCGCCCACTACGCGGCACGCGCCGCCGGAGGTACGGGGCTGATCCTGCTGGAGGCCACCGCGGTCAGCCCCGAGGGCCGGATCAGCCCGTACGACCTGGGCATCTGGAACGACACCCAGACAGCGGCCCTGCGCCGGATCACCGGATTCCTCAAGAGCCAGAACACCGTGCCGGGCATCCAGATCGCGCACGCCGGACGCAAGGCCGCGACCGACCGCCCCTGGAAGGGCGGTGCCCCGCTCGGCCCCGACGCGCACGGCTGGCGGCCGCTGGCGCCCAGCGCGCTGCCGTTCGACGAGGACCACCCGGTGCCGACCGAGCTGACGACCGGCCAGATAGACGAGATCGTCGGGCAGTTCGCCGACGCGGCGCGCCGGGCTCTGGACGCCGGGTTCGAGGTCGTCGAGATCCACGGCGCGCACGGCTATCTGATCGGCGAGTTCCTCTCCCCGCACAGCAACCGCCGCACCGACGAGTACGGCGGCTCCTTCGAGGGCCGCACCCGCTTCGCCCTGCGCGTCGTGGACGCCGTACGGGAGGTCTGGCCGCAGGACAAGCCGCTGTTCTTCCGGATCTCGGCCACCGACTGGCTGGACGACGCGGGCTGGACGGCGGACGACACCGTCCGCTTCGCGGCCCTGCTCAAGGAGCACGGCGTCGACCTGCTCGACGTCTCCACCGGCGGGAACGCCGCCAAGGTCCGCATCCCCGTCGGGCCCGGCTACCAGGTTCCGTTCGCCGCCCGGGTCCGGAACGAGACCGGACTGCCCGTCGCCGCCGTCGGCCTGATCACCGAGCCCGAACAGGCCGAGAAGATCGTCGCCAACGGCGAGGCCGACGCCGTGCTCCTGGGGCGCGAACTGCTCCGCGACCCCTCCTTCGCCCGGCGCGCCGCGCGCGAACTCGGCGGCGAGATCCACGTACCCGACCAGTACCACCGGTCCGTCTAGGCCATCCCGGCAACAGGTCCTTCTCCTGGACCAGTTCGGCCACACCACGGCCCGTGGCGAGGGCCTCCTCGATCGCGGCGAGGGCCTCGGCCAGGTGCGGGTACGACGAGATCGGCGTTCCCGTGATCCGGGCCGGGCTGAGGTTCCCGTGATCCGGGCTGGGTGAGCGGGCGGGCGGGCGAGGCCGTGCGGCGCGGGCGCGTGGCGGCGCGATCAAGGGGTACGCGCGCGTGGTCAGGCGTACGTACGGCGTGGGTCAGGCGTACGTGCCGTGGGCCGCCGGGGCCGGGGGGAGCGGTTCGAGTGCCCGCACCGGACGGATGCCGCCGACCACCGCACCGCCTCCGAGCAGCGGCGCCCCGGCGAACTCGGTGAGCGCCGCCGGGTCGACGCCGCAGCGCGCGAGCGCGGCCGCGGTCACCGGCACCCGCGCCCGGTCCGCCCCGTCAGCGATCTTCACGGCGACGGCCCGGCCGTCCGGAAGCGCTGCGACCTGCACCCCTTCAAAGCCGTCCTTGGAGAGCAGCCCCGGCACGGCCCGCATCAGCGCGGCGACATCGCGCCGCGAGCCGGAGGCCATCTCGGCGTGCGTACGCATCGCGTCGGCCACCCGCGCCTCGGGCGTGCCGGGCGGCGCCGTGACGATCCGGGCGGCGGCGCGCGCGAGCCCGTGCAGCGAGACGGAGAACAGCGGCGCACCGCAGCCGTCGACCGTCACCCTCGCGACGGCCTGGCCGGTCAGGTCCTCGACGGTCGCGGCTATCGCCCGCTGGAGCGGGTGCGCGGGGTCGAGGTAGTCGTCGAGGGACCAGCCGTTCAGCTTCGCCGTGTAGAGCATCGCGGCGTGCTTGCCCGAGCAGTTCTGCGCGAGCCGCGAGGGCGGTCGGCCCGCGCGGGTCCAGTCCTCGCGTACGACCGGGTCGAAGGGCAGGTCGGTGACGTTGCGGAGATCGTCTTCGGTGAGTCCGGCGAGCTCGAGTATGCGCCGGGTCCCGGCGAGATGCCGTTCCTCGGCGGAGTGGCTGGCGGCGGTCAGCGAGAGGAGCTCGCCGTCGAGCGGCAGCCCGGCCCGCAGCAGGGCCACGGCCTGGACGGGCTTGAGCGCCGAGCGGGGGTAGAACGCCGCCTCGATGTCGCCGACCCCCAGCTCGACGCCGCCGTCCGCGGCGAGCACGACGACCGAGCCGTAGTGGATTCCCTCGGTGACGCCGCCGCGTGTCAGCTGGGCGACGGGGGCGTGCAGGGGTTCCCGTATGGCGGGCGCGGGTGCGAGCGCGGGCGCGGGTGCGGGTGCTTCGGGGTGCGGAGTGTCGCGCTCCGCGGGCGTCCTGGTGTGCTGGGGTATCAGGTCGATGGACTGCTCGCTCACGCCGGGGATCCGCTTTCGTTGGGGTGGTGCCTGTGGGGTGGTGCCTGTGGGGGGTGCCTGTGGGGTGATGCCTGGAGGGTGGCACCTAGGAGTTGGTGCCCGACGGGGGCGCGGCCGAGGATGCGGCGTCCGCGCGGTCGGGGCGCACGATCTCGGTGAGGGTGGTCCCGACACGGTCGAGGTGGTGGGCCATGGCCTCGGCCGCGTCGTGCTCGCTGCCGTCGGCCAGCGCCTCGACGATGGCGCGGTGCTCGCGGTTGGACTGCTCGCGGCGTCCGCCGAGGTCGTTGAGGAACGCCGACTGGCGGGCCAGCGCGTCCCGGATCTCCTCGATCACCCGGCGGAAGACCGGGTTCCGGGCGGCCTGCGCGACGGCCAGGTGGAACAGCGTGTCCATGGCCACCCACGCGGTGGTGTCGGTCTCGCGCTCCATCCGCTCCAGCAGACGGGTCAGGTGGTCGAGGTCCTCGGGGGTCCGGCGCACGGCGGCATAGCCCGCCACCGGGATCTCGACGTGCCGACGGACCTCCAGCAGGTCGCTGGACGCGTAGTCGCCGAAGGTGGGGTCCTCGTCCGGCCCGTTCGACACGACGAACGTGCCCTTGCCGGTCCGGGCCACGGTCAGCCCCATCGTCTGCAGGGCGCGCAGCGCCTCGCGCAGCACCGGGCGGCTGACCTCCAGCTGACGGCACAGCTCCGCCTCGGAAGGCAGCTTGTCCCCCACGGCGTACTCGCCGCGCTCGATGGCGCCGCGCAGATGCCCGAGCACCGCTTCCATGGCGCTGACGCGCCTCGGGACCACACTGGCTGTCTGGCTGTCTGACAGGTTCACGGGGCGATCGTGCGGGACGGGAGAGGCGCCTGTCAATCGTGAGCCGGTGTGAGCTCAGCCGCCCCGGCTCGGGTCAGCTTCCCGCGGCCGCGATCCGGTGGAGTCCCTGGATGGCGAGCGGGTAGCCCTCCGTGCCGAAGCCGACGACGATCCCGGCGGCGGCCGGAGAGAGGTAGGAGTGGTGGCGGAACGGTTCGCGCGCGTGGACGTTGGAGATGTGCACCTCGATGACGCGCAGCCCTGAGCCCTTGACGGCGTCGTGCAGGGCGACGGACGTGTGCGTGTACGCACCGGCGTTCAGGACCGCCCCGATCAGGTTCCCCGCGGCCTGCTCGGCGCCCGCCTCGTGGATCCAGTCGAGCAGCTGCCCCTCGTGGTTGGACTGGCGGCAGTCCGCGGTCAGCCCCAGCCCCTCGGCCGTCGTGTGGCACAGGGCCTCCACGTCCTTGAGGGTCTGGGCCCCGTAGATGCCCGGTTCGCGGGTGCCGAGGAGGTTGAGGTTGGGACCGTTGATGATCATTACCGATGCCATGGTCACAGCGTACGGCGACGGGCCGAAGAGGCCGATGGGAGGCCGATGGGAGGCCGATGGGAGGCCGATGGGAGGCCGATGGGAGGCCGATGGGAGGCCGATGGGAGGCCGAGGCGGCTATAACGTCGTGCCATGAACCGAACCGCGAAACCGGTCGGCGCGGTCACTGAGCCGACGCTGCCCGAGGCCGTCGCGGCGGGCCCGGTGGTGCTCGACGGCGGGATGTCCAACCAGTTCGAGTCCGCCGGGCACGACCTCGGGGACGCCCTGTGGTCGGCGCGGCTGCTCGCCGACCGGCCCGACGCGATCACGGCGGCCCACCTCGCGTACTTCCTGGCGGGTGCGAGCGTCGCCGTCACGGCGAGCTACCAGGCGACGTACGAGGGCTTCGCCCGGCGTGGCGTCGACGCCGGGCGCACCACCGAGCTGCTCGGCCGGAGCGTGCGGCTGGGGCGCGAGGCGGCCCGGCTCGCGCGGGCCCGCGGCGTGCAGCGGCCGCTGTGGGTGGCGGCGTCCGTCGGGCCGTACGGGGCGATGCTCGCGGATGGTTCGGAGTACCGCGGGCGGTACGGGCTGAGCGTGGCCGAGCTGGAGCGGTTCCACCGGCCGCGGTTGGCGGCGCTCGCCGCGGCGGGTCCGGACGCCCTGGCGCTGGAGACGGTGCCGGACGCCGACGAGGCCCGCGCGCTGCTGCGCGCGGTGCGGGGCCTGAGGGTGCCGGCCTGGCTGTCGTACAGCGTCGCCGGGGGCCGGACGCGGGCCGGGCAGCCGCTGGACGAGGCGTTCGGCCTGGCCGCTCAGAGCGCTGAGGTGTTCGCGGTCGGGGTGAACTGCTGTGCCCCCGACGACGCGGACGCCGCGGCGGCGCTCGCCGCGCGGATCACCGGGAAGCCGGTGGTGGTGTACCCCAACAGCGGTGAGGCGTGGGACGCGGCGGCCGGCGCCTGGCGGGGCCCCGCGACGTTCGCGGGCGAGCGGGTGGCGGGCTGGGTGCGCAGCGGGGCGCGGCTGGTCGGCGGGTGCTGCCGGGTGGGGCCCGAGGATATCTCGGTACTTGCGCGGCATCTTCGGGATTGACCGGGAACCACCTGTTCCGGGTGGTTCCCGGCGATTGTCAGTGGGCGGGTGCAGACTGAGTCGTGTCGTGGACAGCGAGGTCGACTGACATCTCGGAGGTGGTCTGGATGGCCGACGTACTGCTGACGGTAGGCACCCGGAAGGGACTCTTCATCGGGCGGCGGCGCGGTGGCGTCTGGTCGCTCGAAGGACCGTGCTTCAACGCCCAGGCCGTCTACTCGATCGCGATCGACACCCGGAATTCGGCGCCGCGGCTGCTGGTCGGCGGGGACAGCGCGCACTGGGGGCCTTCGGTGTTCCACTCCGACGACCTCGGGGCGAGCTGGACCGAGCCTCCCAAGCCCGCGGTCAAGTTCCCTCAGGACACCGGTGCTTCGCTGGAGCGGGTGTGGCAGCTGCACCCGTCGGCCGCCGAGCCGGACGTGGTGTACGCGGGCACCGAGCCCGCCGCGTTGTACCGCTCCGACGACCGGGGCGAGAGCTTCGAGCTGGTGCGTCCGCTGTGGGAGCACCCGACCCGTTCCCGCTGGGTGCCGGGCGGCGGCGGGGAGGGCCTGCACACCATCCTGACCGACGCGCGCGACGCGGCCGCGGTGACGGTGGCCGTCTCCACGGCCGGGGTGTTCCGCACCCTGGACGGCGGTGCGAGCTGGGCGCCCGCCAACTCCGGTGTCTCGGCGGTGTTCCTGCCCGACCCGAACCCCGAGTTCGGCCAGTGCGTCCACAAGGTCGCGCGGGACGCGGTCGACCCGGACCGTCTCTATCTGCAAAACCACTGGGGCGTGTACCGCAGCGACGACGCCGGCGGGAACTGGACGGACATCGGCCAGGGCCTGCCGTCCGACTTCGGCTTCGCCATGGCCGCCCACCCGCGTCGCGCCGACACCGCCTATGTCTTCCCCGTCAACGCGGACGCGGACCGCGTGCCCGCCGACCGGCGCTGCCGCGTCTACCGCACGCCGGACGCGGGCGAGAGCTGGGAGCCGCTCGCCTCGGGCCTGCCCGGAGGCGACCACTACGGCACGGTGCTGCGCGACGCCCTGTGCACCGATGACGCGGACCCGGCGGGCGTCTACTTCGGCAACCGCAACGGCGAGCTGTACGCCAGCGCGGACGACGGCGACACCTGGCGACAGCTCGCCTCGCACCTGCCGGATGTGCTGTGCGTACGGGCGGCGGTGATCGGCTAGAGGCGGCCCTCCGGCACTCAGGACGACGACGGGACCGACGACGGGGGGATGCGGTGGTAGCGGCAGCAGCTGAGCAGCATCCCGACGTCGGAGATGGTGAAGTGGTCGGCGAAGGCCAGGTCATCGTCCGGATGCCCGTGCCGCCCGGCGTCCGGGGCCGTCGCGGACCGGTAGACCAGCCGACCGAGCGCGATGACGCTGTCGCCGTCGGCCACGACCTGGTGGATGCGGTGCTGGAAGGGCGGGCCGCCGAAGGCGTTCCGCCGCTCCAGCACCGCAGTGCGGCCGGTGCTCTCGGCCAGGCCGGGGAAGTCGATCCGGAAGTCCTCGTCCAGCAGCGAGGCGAAGCCGTCGTAGTCACCACAGTCGCGGTAGTCGTACGACAGGCGGACATGGTCCACGCCGACGGCGGTGACGGCGGCGCTCCGCGGTGAGTTGACGTATTCCTGGCTGGTCACTGGGGATCCCCTCCCGGCGGGGTAGTCGCTGCGCCCGCACGCCCGATGGCAGCGGCGGTCGCCTCAGTGTGTCGACGCCGGGTACCTCGCGACTATTCCAGTCCTATCACCATGCAATCTCCACATGGCGTGGACAGGTCACCCTCTCTCGGTGACACTGACACGGTCACACCGACCGCACCACGCCCACATCAGCCACGGGGGATGATGCATGCCCGAGCCGGCGCGCCAGGGGACAGCCGATCTCCATCGACCGGTCTTCCGATTGCTGGGCCCATTGCAGGTCAACGGAGCGGACGGCCCGGTACGCATCCCTCCGGGGCGGCAGGAGATCATCCTTGCCGCGTTGCTGCTGGACGTGAACCGGGTGGTGGCGACCGATCTGCTCGTCGATCTGCTCTGGGAGGACGCCCCGCCGGACACGGCCCGCACCCAGGTGCAGATCTGCGTCTCCCGGCTCCGCAAGACCTTCACAACCGGGCGCGTCGACGCGCGGATCACGACCCGTCCGCCCGGCTACACGCTGAACGTCGACTCCGACTTCGTGGATCGCGTCCTGTTCACCCGGATGGTCACCGAGGCACGGGTGCTGGCCCGGCAGAACGCCCCGGCCCGCGCGGTCGAACTGCTCTGTGCCGCTGACACCTTGTGGCAGGGGCCGTGCCTCAGCGGCCTGCACAGCGAGCAGTTGCGCAACCGGGCACTGCAACTCGACGAGGAACGGTTCTCCGCTCTCGCGGACCGGCTGCGGCTGGAACTGGAACTCGGCCGCCACCATGAGATCGTCGGTGAGCTGGGGCGGCTCGTGGCCGAGCATCCGCTGCGGGAGCAGCTGCGCGGCCGTCTGATGCTGGCGCTCTACCGGTCCGGCCGACAGGCTGAGGCGCTGGACGCCTACCGCGCCGGGCGGGAGCTGCTGATCGAGGAACTGGGTCTGGAACCGGGCGAGGAACTCCAGCGGTTGGAGGCCCGCATCCTGGCGGGCGACCCACTGCTGCGCGCCGACGCCGCCCAGGCGGCGGACGGCCCGGCGGAAGAGCCAGGCGCTCAGTCGGCGGACGGCCCGGCGGATGAGCCGGGCCAGGACACGGCCGACATCCCGGCGGGGGAATCGGGAGCGGAACCGGGGACGGACCCGGAAACGGAACCGGACGCACCGCCCGGACACACCTCCACGCCACGCCAGCTGCCGGCGGACACCTCGGACTTCATCGGCCGCGAGGAGACCCTCGCGGAGATATCCCAGGCGCTGGTGAGCGACCGGCCCGGCAGCGCCATGGGACTCACGGTCATCGTCGGCAAGCCCGGCATCGGCAAGTCGACCCTGGCCACCCATGTGGCCCACCGGCTCGCCCCCGCACACTTCCCGGACGGCCAGCTCTACTGTGATCTGCGCAGCGCCAGCCACACTCCCGCGGCGCCGGCCGAGGTGCTGGGCCGGTTTCTGCGCGCGCTGGGCATACCGGGCCCGGTCATTCCCGACTCGCTGGACGAACGCGCGGAGATGTACCGGACCCTCCTGGCCACACGCCGCATCCTGGTGGTGCTGGACGACGCGGCCACCGAGAGCCAGGTGCGGCCGTTGCTGCCCGGCAGCAACAGCTGCGCGGTGCTGGTCACCAGCCGGGCCCGGCTGACCGGCCTGCCCGGCGCGCACCGGGCCGAACTCGGCGTCCTGGAGAGCGACCAGGCGCTCGCGCTGCTGGACCGGGTGGTCGGCGAGGAACGGGTGACGCAGGAGCCGGAGGCGGCCCAAGCACTGATCCGCACCGTCGGCGGGCTGCCGCTGGCGCTGCGGATCGTGGCGGCCCGGCTGGCCGCACGCCCGCACTGGACGCTGGCATCGATGGTGCATCGGCTCGCCAGCGAACGGCATCGCCTGGACGAGCTGGCACACGGTGAGATGACCATCCGTGCCAGCCTGTCACTGACCCATGACTCGCTGGGCTCCACCGAGCAGCGGCTGATGCGGCTGATGAGCCTCGCCCAGGGGCCGACGCTTCCGGGCTGGCTGGCCGGCGCACTGATGGACGACGACCGGCCCTTCCCGTCGGATCTGCTGGAACCACTGGTGGACACGCAGATGCTGGACGTGGTCGGAGTGGAGCGCGGCGGCGGGGTGCGGTTCGGATTCCACGATCTCATCCGGGTGTTCGCCCGCGAACAGCTGGACCGGCACGGCGACGCGCAGGAACGATCCGCCGCGCTGCGCCGGATGAT
Source organism: Streptomyces sp. O3 (assembly GCF_054788135.1). Taxonomy (NCBI): domain Bacteria; kingdom Bacillati; phylum Actinomycetota; class Actinomycetes; order Kitasatosporales; family Streptomycetaceae; genus Streptomyces; species Streptomyces sp. O3. The sequence continues at coordinate 16,342 of NZ_JBTVYK010000065.1, read as the reverse complement.
GGGCGGCTGGCTGCACCTGGTGGAACAGGCCCATCAGCGGGTCTACGGGGGCGACTACACGGTGATACGCGGCGACGCCCCCCGCTGGCGGCTGCCGACGGCCCAGACGGACGAGCTCCTGCGCGAACCGCTGGACTGGCTCAACGGCGAGCTGGCCAGCCTCACCCAGGCGGTCGAGCACGCGGCGGCCGAGCAGCTGGACGAGTTCTGCTGGGAGCTGGCGACCGGTCTGGTCACCCTCTTCGAGGTGCGCGGCTACCTCGACCACTGGGAGAGCACCCACCGGCGGGCGCTGGAGGCCGTACAGGCCGCGGGCAACAAGCGGGGCCACGCGGCGGTGCTCGGCTCGCTGGGCTCGCTCTATCTCAGCCGCCGCCAGCCCCACGAGTCCCGGCAGGCCCTCAACACGGCGCTGGGGCTCTTCCGGGAGCTGGACGCCCCGGAAGGCCTCGCGCTGTGCCGCCGGGATCTGGCGCTGCTCAAGCGCACCGACGGGGACGACGCGGGCGCGCTGGAACTCTACGGCCAGGCGCTGCGGGACTTCGACCGGGCCGGGGACATCGTGGGCCGCGCGATCGTCCTCACCCAGAGCGCCCATATCCGTATGCGGCACGGCGAGACCGACCTGGCCCACACCCAGCTGGACGAGGCGCTGGAGATCTACCGCCACACCGGCTACGAGGGAGGGCAGGCGCGTACGCTGCGCCGTGCGGGCCAAGTGCTGTCCCAGCGCGGCGAGTACGCCGAGGCACAGCGCACCCTGTCCGAGGTGCTGGAGCTGTGCCGACGCACCGGGGACGTCATCGGCGAGGGGCATCTGCTGCGCGATCTGGGCCAGCTGCACAGCGGCCAGGGGCGGTACGAACAGGCCCGCGGCCACTTCGAGCAGGCGCTCGCCATCCGCGAGCGGATCATGGACCATGGCGGCGCCGCGGTGGTCCGGCTGGATATGGCGGGGATGCTGGCACGGGCGGGAATGACGCTGCGCGCTCAGGAGCTGCTGGAACCGGCGATGGCGACGTTCCGGGACCGGGCGATGCCGCAGGAGCTGGAGAAGTGCGAGCGGCTGTTGGCCACCTGTCGGACGTAGTCCGCGCCGAGCCGGGCACGGCCGCGCGGGGACACGTGGGAGGTACCCGGTCCTGCGGCCAGTCCGGCCAGTCCGGTCGCGCCTCAGTCCCAGGGGTTGTTCTCGGTGGTGTCGAACGAGCCGGACTTGTCCAGGAGGACGCCCGTCTGCGTGGTGCCGGCGGCGGCCGTTGTGCTCTGCGCGGCTTCGGCGTGCGCGGCCGCGGCGGTGGTGGCGCCGAGCAGTACGGCGGCGGCGAGGGTGACGGTGGCGACGACGGTCCGGCGGGCGGTGGCCTGGAACATGAGGGTCTCCTTCGGCTGGGCCGGTGCGCTTGGCTGATGCGCTCCGTTCTCTGTGCTCAGCACATTAGGAACGGCCGGAATCCCCGGACTATCGGCGCGTTTATCCCCGCGCTATCACGGCGCGGTCGGCGGTATCCCGGCAGTGATAGCGGCGAGGCGGCACCCGTTGTCGCGGCGATGCCCCGCTGATAGCGCGGTCCGAAGGGTGGAAGACAGCAGGTCGCTCCACCAGGCGCCGCCAGCGCCCAGGCAACGGATGCCTCCTGTGCCCTGACCGGACGAGCATTGGAGCCTCAGTTGACTGTCAGCCCGCACGCCGCCGCTCTGGACGACGCGGTGCCCCCGGTGGAGGAACCGCCCCTCACGCTCGGCGCGCTGATCCGCCGTCACCGCACCAGGATCGGCCTCACTCAGCGGGAGTTGGCCGACCTCTCCACCATCAGCGTGCGGGCGATCCGCGACCTGGAACAGGACCGGGTGCGCCGCCCACGTGGCGAGACCGTGCACCTGCTCGCGGACGGGCTGCGGCTCGGGCCGCGCTCCCGAGAGGCGCTCTCGGCGGCCGCGCGCCGATGCCGGGCCACAGCGACGGACGCGGACGAGAGACCCACGGCCCCGCCCGCCCCACCGGCCACCCTGCATCCGATCTTCGGCCGTGACCTGGAAACCGAAGTGATCACCGCCGAACTCGCCTCCGGATCGCAGCGGTTGCTGCACCTGACCGGACTCTCCGGCGCCGGCAAGACCCGGCTGGCGGTGGAAGCGGCCACCCGGCTGCACCGCCAGCACCGGATGCCCGTCCTCTGGTACACCTTCCCCGGCAGCGACGACGACTGCCTCGCGCCCGCCGATCCCGCGCCGCACGGGCTGCCGTACCGTCTGGTGCGGCGGCTGTTCGACCCGGCGGACGACTCCGGCGCCGACCACGGCCTGCCCGGCGCCCCGCACGACCGGCCGGAACACCCACGGGACCGGCACGCTCCCCGAGAGCGGCCCGGCCTCCCGAACAGCCTGGGCAGCGGGCCCACACTGCTGGTGATCGACGGCGCCCCGGCCCGTCCGGCCCATCCCGGACGGCTGACCGCGCTGCTGCGGGACCACCCTGAGCTGCGGTTGCTCGTCACCTCGGACGAACCCTGGGAGCTGACCGGGGAACGCACGTTTCTGCTGGCGGGCCTGGACACCGGCCCGGACGACGCCCCCGACGGTCTCCCCGGCCCGGCGGAGCGGCTGTTCTGGGACCAGGTCCACCGCATCCATCCCGAGCTGCGGGCGTCCGCCGACGACCGGGCCCAAGCCGCCGAGATCTGCCGTCGACTGGACGGCCTGCCCCGAGCGGTGCTGGCCGCCGCGTCCTGGCTGACGGTCTGCGACCTGCCGACGCTGCACCGCCTGCTGATCGAGGATCCCCGTCCGTTCCTCGACCGACTGGCCGGGCCGGAGCGCCCGGAGAGCTACCTGGACGCTCTGCGGGGCCGACTCCTCCGGCTGCGCACCGACCGCCGCGCGCTGCTGGCGGCCCTCGGCACCGCCGGCGACGGCGACGGCGACGTCAGTCTCGACCGGGTGGTGTCGCTCACCGGCCAGCCGCTGGCGCACTGCGCGCGGACCCTACGGGATCTGCTGCTCACCGGGGCCGTGCGCCAGGTGCCGGGGCCTCAGGGCGCACACTTCCGGGTGCTGCGGCTGGTCCGCGCCGTCCTGCGCGATCTGGCCGCGTCACCGGCCGGCGCTGAGTCACCAGCCAGTGCCCGTCTGCGCGAACCACTGCCGCTGGCCGCCTCCGCCGCTCCGGCTGCCGCCACTGCCGCAGTGCCGCCGAACCGCTCCCGGAGTGCCGCTTCGACTGCCGCTTCCCTCGCCCCGCTAGGCGTTGGATGAGTCCGGCACGCGTACCGGCCACATCCCGTTCGACCGCCGCGCGCCCACCCCAGCACTCGCCTTCGCCCCCGCACTCGCCTTAGCACTCGTCCAAAGGAGTCCGCCATGCCCAGCCAGGACAGCACGAGTTGGCCACTCAGCGCCGCCCAGCTGGGAATCTGGTACGCCCAGCGGCTGGACCCGGCCAGCCCGGTGTTCGTACAGGGCGGCTATCTCGATGTCCAGGGCCCCCTGGACACCGACCTGTTCGCGTCCGCGCTCACGCGGCTCGTCGCCGAGGACCAGACCACCCGGCTGCGGTTCCTCGAAGTAGACGGCACACCCCGGCAGTTCCTCGCTCCGGCGACCGAGTACCGGCCCGAGATCCTGGACCTGCGCACGCACCGGGACCCCGACGCGCACGCCCGGCGGATCATCTCCCGCGATATGGCACAGGTGCCCGACCTGGCAGACGGGCCGCTCTTCCGGCACCTGCTGCTGCGCCTGGAAGACCAGAGGCTGCGCTGGTACTTCCGCGCCCACCATCTGATGCAGGACGGCTACAGCGGCCATCTGCTCCAGCGCAGGGCCGGTGAACTCTACGCGGAGCTGGCGGGCGGCGCTCCCGCCGGTCCCCCGCTCGGCCTGTTCACCGACCTCCTGGGCCAGTACCGGGAGTACCACGACGACTCACCGGCCCTCGCCAAGGACCGGACCTACTGGCGGCACGCCATGGACGGCGCCGTGTGTCCGCCCTCCCGCGCCGCCAAGCCGGAACTGCGCATCGCCCGCGAGGTCGCCGACGTCGACCGGGAAACCCTGGACGGGCTGCGGAGGTTCGCCCAGGCCGCCGGAGTCCCGTGGCAGCAGGCTCTGATCGGCGCCGCCGTACTGCACCATCACCGGCGGACCGGCGAGACCGATGTGGTGCTCAGCCTCCCGGTCACCGGCCGCCTCACGCCCGCGGCACGCCGGGTCACCGGGATGACGGCGAACGTACTACCGCTGCGAGTCCCGGTCGATCCGGAGGCGAGTTGCGCGGAGTTGATGAGGCAGGTGGGCTCCCGCACCCTGCGCGTCCAGTGGCATCAGCGGTACGACGCCGCAGAGTTGATGCGCGACTTGGGCTGGCCGGCCGACGGCCGACGCCAGTTCGGCCCGGTGGTCAACATTCTGGCGAGCGACGAGCCGCCGTCCTTCGCCGGACTGCCCTCGTCCGAGCATCTGCTCTCCACCGGCGGCACCGCCGATGAGCTCGGCATCACCGTCACCCACGGTGAGGACGGCGGGTTGCGCGTCGACTTCACGGTGGACGAGGCGTACACGGAGAGCGTTCCGCTGGCTTCCCACCGGCGCTCGTTCCTGCTGGTCCTCAAGACCCTGGCCGCCTCAGGTCCTGATCTCGCGGTCCGCGATGTACCCGTACTGGCCTCTGATGAGCGGGAGTTGGTGGTGTCGCGGTGGAACGACACCACCGTCCCGATCAGCGACGACACCCTCAACACCCTCTTCGAGAAACAAGCCGCCCAACACCCCGACGCGACCGCCGTCATCTTCGACGACCACCACCTCACCTACCGCCAACTCAACGAACAAGCCAACCGCCTCGCCCACCACCTCACCCACTGCGCCCACGTACGCCGCGGAGACCTCGTCGGCGTCCTCCTCCACCGCGGCACCGACTTCGCCACCGCCCTCATCGCCATCACCAAAACCGGCGCCGGCTACACCATCCTCGACCCCGAATTCCCCGACCAACGCCTCACCACCACCGCCGCCAACGCCCGCATCACCACCCTCATCACCGACACCACCCTCACCCACCGCACCCCCGGCAACCACACCACCCTCCTCACCGACACCGACACCCCCCACCTCCACACCCACCCCCACCACAACCCCACACCCCACACCACCCCCCACGACAGCGCCTGCGTCATGTTCACCTCAGGCTCCACCGGAACACCCAAAGGCGTCCTGTCCACCCACCAAAACCTCATCTCCACCCTCACCCACCAGACCTACACCACCCTCAGCCCCCACGAGACCCTCCTCCAATGCTCCCCCGTCTCCTGGGACGCCTTCAGCCTCGAATTCTGGGGACCCCTCCTCCACGGCGGCACCACCGTCCTCCAACCCGGACAACGCCCCGACCCCACCCTCATCAACCAACTCACCCACCAACACCACATCACCCAACTCCAACTCTCCTCCAGCCTCTTCAACTACCTCACCGACGAACACCCCGACACCTTCACCACCACCCACACCGCCTACACCGGCGGCGAACCCGCCTCACCCACCCACATCCACAAACTCCGCCAACACCACCCCCACCTCACCATCACCAACGGCTACGGCCCCGCCGAATCCATGGGATTCACCACCACCCACACCACCACACCCACCCCCACACCACCCCCCACCATCCCCATCGGCACCCCCCTCACCAACAAACACGCCTACATCCTCGACACCCACCTCAACCCCACCCCCATCGGCACCACCGGCGAGATCTACCTCTCCGGCCACGGCCTCGCCCACGGCTACCTCAACCAACCCACCACCACCGCCACCCACTTCATCCCCAACCCCTACGGACCCCCCGGCACCCGCCTCTACCGCACCGGCGACACCGGCCACTGGACCCCCAACGGCACCCTCCACTACACCGGCCGCACCGACACCCAAACCAAAATCCGCGGCTTCCGCATCGAACCCGCAGAAATCGAAACCACCCTCACCCAACACCCCCACATCACCCAAGCCGCCGTCATCACCCACCACAACGGCCCCACAGCCCAACTCGCCGCCTACATCATCCCCACCCCCCACACCACACCCACCCCACAAGACATCCGCACCTGGGCCCGCACCCAACTCCCCGACCACATGGTCCCCACCCACATCACCCCACTCACCGCACTCCCCCTCACCCCCAACGGCAAACTCGACCGCACCGCACTCCCCACACCCACCACCACCACAACCCAAGGCCGCCCACCCCGCACCCCCCTCGAACACACCCTCACCACCCTCTTCACCCACACCCTCAACACCCCCCACCCCCTCACCATCGACGACAACTTCTTCGACCACGGCGGCCACTCCCTCCTCGCCGCCAAACTCACCAACCACATCCGCACCCACACCAACACCCACCTCACCCTCCGCGACATCTTCCACCACCCCACACCCGCCACCCTCGCCCACCACATAGGCGACAACGGCCCCGAGACGGGGCCGACCGGACCGGCGACCATCACCGCGGGCCCGCGGCCGGAACGGGTGCCGCTCTCGCACGCCCAACGGCGGCTGTGGCTGCTGGCCGGCCTGGAGGGCGAGTCCGCCACCTACAACGTGCCGCTAACGGCCCGCTTCCGCGGCGAGCTGGATCTCCCGGCGCTGCGGCGGGCGTTGGCCGACGTCATGGCACGCCATGAGCCGCTGCGGACCGTCTGCGTCACCGTGGACGACGAACCGGTGCAGCGCATCCTGCCGCCCGACGAGGCGGTGCCGCACCTGGAGCACCGCCGTACGGACCGCGCGCTGGCGGACGCGGAGCTCTCGGCCGCCGCCCGTCACCCGTTCGACCTCGAGCGGGACATGCCGCTGCGGGTCACGGTCCTGGACACGGGGGACGGCGAGTTCACGGTGCTGATCCTGCTGCACCACATCGCCACCGACGGGCAGTCGCTCGGCCCGCTCCTGGCCGACCTGTCCACCGCCTACGCGGCACGGCGCGAGGGCCGCGCGCCTGACTGGTCTCCGCTGCCGGTCCAGTACGCCGACTACGCGCTGTGGCAGCGCCGGGCGCTGGGCAGCGCGGACGACGAGGACAGTCCGCTCGGCCGCGATCTCGCCTTCTGGCGCGAGCAGCTCAAGGACCTGCCCGAAGAACTGGGCCTGGTGCTTGACCGTCCCCGCCCGGCCGTCGCCAGCCACCGCGGCGCCGCCCTGCCGATCGATTTCGGCACCGGCCTGTACACCCGTATCGAGGAGCTGGCACGCGCCGAACGATGCACGCCGTTCATGGTGGTGCACGCCGCCCTGGCCGCGGCGCTCACCCGGCTGGGCGCGGGCGAGGACATCCCTCTCGGGTCACCCGTGGCGGGGCGCGACGACGAGAGCCTGAGCGGGCTGGTCGGATTCTTCGTCAACACCGTGGTGCTGCGCACCGACACCTCAGGCGACCCGTCCTTCCGTACGCTGCTGAACCGGGTGCGCGCGGCCGACCTGGACGCCTTCGCTCACCAGGAGGCCCCTTTCGACCAGGTACTCGAAGCGGTGGCCCCGCGGCGCTCCGCCTCACGGCATCCGCTGTTCCAGGTCTGTCTGGGCCTGGAGAACGGCGGGACGCCACGGCTTCGCCTGGCCGGGGCGGCGGACGACGAGGTGTCGGTGCTGGCGACCGGGTCCGCCAAGTTCGACCTGGAGTTCCTGCTACGCGGCGACGCCTCCGCCGGGCTGACCGGCGGCCTGGTCTACAACCGCGATCTCTTCGATGAGACCACCGCGCAACGCCTGGTCGACACTTTCCACCGGATCCTGGACCAGGTCCTGACGGCACCCGGCCTGGCACTGAGCGAGCTGGCGGTGCTCTCCGCCGACGAGCGGGAGTTGGTGGTGTCGCGGTGGAACGACACCACCGTCCCGATCAGCGACGACACCCTCAACACCCTCTTCGAGAAACAAGCCGCCCAACACCCCGACGCGACCGCCGTCATCTTCGACGACCACCACCTCACCTACCGCCAACTCAACGAACAAGCCAACCGCCTCGCCCACCACCTCACCCACTGCGCCCACGTACGCCGCGGAGACCTCGTCGGCGTCCTCCTCCACCGCGGCACCGACTTCGCCACCGCCCTCATCGCCATCACCAAAACCGGCGCCGGCTACACCATCCTCGACCCCGAATTCCCCGACCAACGCCTCACCACCACCGCCGCCAACGCCCGCATCACCACCCTCATCACCGACACCACCCTCACCCACCGCACCCCCGGCAACCACACCACCCTCCTCACCGACACCGACACCCCCCACCTCCACACCCACCCCCACCACAACCCCACACCCCACACCACCCCCCACGACAGCGCCTGCGTCATGTTCACCTCAGGCTCCACCGGAACACCCAAAGGCGTCCTGTCCACCCACCAAAACCTCATCTCCACCCTCACCCACCAGACCTACACCACCCTCAGCCCCCACGAGACCCTCCTCCAATGCTCCCCCGTCTCCTGGGACGCCTTCAGCCTCGAATTCTGGGGACCCCTCCTCCACGGCGGCACCACCGTCCTCCAACCCGGACAACGCCCCGACCCCACCCTCATCAACCAACTCACCCACCAACACCACATCACCCAACTCCAACTCTCCTCCAGCCTCTTCAACTACCTCACCGACGAACACCCCGACACCTTCACCACCACCCACACCGCCTACACCGGCGGCGAACCCGCCTCACCCACCCACATCCACAAACTCCGCCAACACCACCCCCACCTCACCATCACCAACGGCTACGGCCCCGCCGAATCCATGGGATTCACCACCACCCACACCACCACACCCACCCCCACACCACCCCCCACCATCCCCATCGGCACCCCCCTCACCAACAAACACGCCTACATCCTCGACACCCACCTCAACCCCACCCCCATCGGCACCACCGGCGAGATCTACCTCTCCGGCCACGGCCTCGCCCACGGCTACCTCAACCAACCCACCACCACCGCCACCCACTTCATCCCCAACCCCTACGGACCCCCCGGCACCCGCCTCTACCGCACCGGCGACACCGGCCACTGGACCCCCAACGGCACCCTCCACTACACCGGCCGCACCGACACCCAAACCAAAATCCGCGGCTTCCGCATCGAACCCGCAGAAATCGAAACCACCCTCACCCAACACCCCCACATCACCCAAGCCGCCGTCATCACCCACCACAACGGCCCCACAGCCCAACTCGCCGCCTACATCATCCCCACCCCCCACACCACACCCACCCCACAAGACATCCGCACCTGGGCCCGCACCCAACTCCCCGACCACATGGTCCCCACCCACATCACCCCACTCACCGCACTCCCCCTCACCCCCAACCGCAAACTCGACCGCACCGCACACCCCACACCCACAACCACCCCAACCCAAGGCCGCCCACCCCGCACCCCCCTCGAACACACCCTCACCACCCTCTTCACCCACACCCTCAACACCCCCCACCCCCTCACCATCGACGACAACTTCTTCGACCACGGCGGCCACTCCCTCCTCGCCGCCAAACTCACCAACCACATCCGCACCCACACCAACACCCACCTCACCCTCCGCGACATCTTCCACCACCCCACACCCGCCACCCTCGCCCACCACATCAGCACCACCCACGACCACGACGGCCCGCACAGCCAGCGGGACGCTTCGGCCGACGCGTCGCGCACGAAGACGCCGTCCCGGCGACGCGCACGGCCGACGCTGCGTCGCCGCACCGCGGAAGGCGCACGGGCCGAAGGCTGACCGCGGCGCCCTGACACGGCCGTGCCCAGCCCGATATTCCCGCGCGATATTCCCCTCGCATACACCGAATTCCCCCGCGTACACCGACTCCCTCCCATGAACGGAGCTCGCCGTGAGCCACAGCCACCAGTCCGACCCGATACCCGCGCCCGACGACGTGGTCTGGCAGCTGCCGGGGCCCGACGCCCAGCAGCGCACTTCGCTGCTGGTACTGCCGCACGCCGGAGGCAACGCACACGGCTATGCCGACTGGCGCGAGCGCCTGCCCGCCGACGTACGCCTGCTGATCGGCCAGTATCCGGGCCGCGGCGCACGGTTCAGCGAGGAACTGCCGGCCGACCTGGACGACCTGGCCGCGCCGGTGGTGGCCGCGCTCCCGGCGGACGTAGACGATCTCGTGGTGCTCGGCCACAGCATGGGCTCGCTGGTGGCCTTCGAGGTGACCCGTCGGCTCGTGGCGGCCGGCCGCCCGCCGCGGGCACTGATCGTCTCGGCCTGTCGCGCCCCGTATCTGAAGAACCCCAGCGTGGTGCTGCCGGAACGCCTGAGCGATGACGAGCTGGTGGCCGCGATCAAGGAGCGCGGCGGCACCGACGACGCCATCCTGGACGAGCCGGAGCTGCGGGAGATCGTGCTGCCGTCGATCCGGGCCGACTTCGGCATCGACGACGTCTACCGCTTCACGGGCGAACTGCCCGCCGTGACCTGCCCGGTGACCGTGCTGGGCGGCGATTCCGACCCGGTGGCGCCGCCCGAGGTGCTGACCGGCTGGTCGGACGTCACCAACGGGCAGGTCGAGCACGTGCTCTTCCCAGGCGGCCACTTCTATTTCCAGGAGCGGCTGGACCCGTTCTTCTCGAAGGTCAACACGGTGCTCGCGGCGGACAGCACCGGCCAGTCCCCGCTGCCCGTGTCCCAGGCCGCGGCCTGAGCGGCCCCTCGCCTCTGCGGCCCGCGCCTCTGGGGCCCCGCACCGCCGGACCCCGCCCCTTGCCGCACTCCGCCCGTTCCGTCCACTCGTCTCGTCTGGTCCCTATCCAGGAGGAAGCCATGTCCGCTCCCGCACCCGTCGTCTCAGCCACCGGCATCGAGCCGGTACGGGAGGCCGGTAAGCCCGTACGCGTCCAGGTGCCCGACTTCGGCTCGATGGCCGAGGCGTCTGCCTGGCTGACCGCCAACCGGCCGGCGATCACCGCCGAACTGCACCGCTCCGGCGCGGTGCTGCTGCGCGGCCTGCCCGTCACCGACGCGGCCGGCTTCGCCGACGCCAGGGACGCCCTGATCCACACGCAGGCGGGCTACAAGGAGAAAGCCACACCGCGCACCGACTTCGGCGCGGGGGTGTTCTCGTCCACGGACCTGCCCGCCATCCAGCCGATCCGCCTGCACAACGAGAACAGCTACACGCTCGACTTTCCCGGAGTGCTGCTGTTCGGCTGTGTGACCGCGCCCGAGGAGGGCGGCGCCACCACCGTGGGCGATATGCGCCGCGCGCTCCAGCTGCTGCCCGCGGACCTGCGGGAGCGGTTCGCCCGGCACGGCTGGCTGCTGGTGCGCCACTATTCGGAACTGGCCGGGCTGCCCTGGCACCAGACGTTCGCCACCCAGGACAAGGCGGTGGCCGAGGCCTACTGCCGGGAGAACGTGGTGGGGTACGAGTGGCTGGACGAGGACACCCTGCGCACGACCCAGCGCCGTTCGGCGGTCGTCACGCACCCGGTGACCGGGGAGCAGAGCTGGTTCAACCACTTCGCCTTCTGGAACAACCACACCCTGGACCCGGATGTGCGGGAGGTGCTCATCGAGACATACGGCGAGGACCAACTGCCCTTCAACACCTACCTGGGCGACGGGAGCCCGCTGACCGAGGACGAGGTGGCCGCGATCAACGCCGTCTACGACGAGGTGACCGTACGGGAGACCTGGCAGCGCGGTGACGTGATGCTGGTGGACAACATCCTGTGCGCGCACGGCCGGGAGGCGTTCCGCGGAGACCGCAAGATCCTGGTGGCGATGGGCGAGCCGGTCGCGCTGGCCGACTGCCGCCCGGCCACCGCGCCCACCACCGGCCTGGCCGCGAGGAGCACGCGATGACCGCCGTCCTGCCCGAGCGTTCCCGCACCGGCGCGTCCGCCGACGCCGCGGACACCGCCGCGGACACCGCCACCGCGACGCCCGCCGAGGATCTGCTCGCCCGGCTCGCCCGAGTTCCCGCCGAGCGGACCGCCGTGCTGGCCGGGGACACCGTACTGACCTTCGGCGAACTGCGCACCGCCGCCGCGGCCTTCGCCGCTCGGCTGACGGCGGCCGGGGCCGGTCCGGAAAGCGTGGTGGCGCTCCAGCTGCCGCGCGGCGCCGCACTGGTCACCGCGCTGATCGGCACCCTCACCGCGGGCGCCGCCTATCTGCCCGTCGACCCCAAGCTGCCAGCGGAGCGCCGCCGTTACCTGGTGGCCGACGCCGGGGCCCAGGCAGTGGTCGCGGACGGTCCGTCGCCCGTGAGCGGGATACCCGTACTCCCGCCCCCGGCCGACGGCGGCGCGGGGGCCGACGCCTCCCGCCAGCCCTACCGGCCGGTGCGGACCGGCCCGGACGCCCTGGCCTATGTCATCTACACCTCTGGTTCCACGGGAACGCCCAAGGGCGTGGAGATCTCCCGAGGTTCGGCGTCGGCTCTGCTGGCCGAACTCGAGGGGCTGGGCGTCGCCGGCGCGGACCGGGCGCGGGTGGGCTGGAACGCCTCGCCGTCCTTCGACGCCTCGGTGCAGCAGTGGATACGGCTGTGCCGGGGTGACACCCTGGTGATGATCGACGAGGACACCCGCGCCGACCCGGAGCTGCTGGCCCGCCTGATCGACTCTGCGGCGCTGACCGACCTGGACATCACTCCCTCGCACGCCGACGCGCTGCTCGACGCGATCAGCGCCGACGGCGGCCCGCGGCCGCTGAATCTGCTGGTGGGCGGCGAGCCGATCAGTCCGGCGCTGTGGCGGCGGCTGGTCGACCGCACGGAGCGCGGCGTCATCCGCGCCGTCAACCTCTACGGCCCGACGGAGTGCACGGTCGATGCGACGGCCGGCTGGGTGGAGGGTCCGCGGCCGCACATCGGCACGGTGCTGCCGGGGCTGCGGACGCGGGTGCTGGACGAGAAGCTGGCCCCGGTCGAGCCCGGCGAGACCGGCGAGCTGTACCTGTCCGGGCCGCGGGTCGGCCGTGGCTACCGCAACCGTCCGGTGCTGACCGCGGAGCGCTTCGTCGCCGACGCCTTCGACGGTGACGGCGGCCGGATGTACCGCACCGGTGACCTGTGCCGACTCCTGCCGGACGGCCGGCTGGAGTGCCTGGGCCGCGCCGACGGGCAGGTGAAGCTGCGCGGCCACCGGATCGAACTCCCGGAGATCGAGGCGGTATTGGCGGCCTTCCCGCAGGTCGCCGAGGCCGCGGTCGTACTCCGCGCGGATCCGCACGGCACGCCCGGCCTGGCCGCGTACGTCCGGGCCACGGCACCGGTCACCGACCGGGAGCTCCTGGACGGGCTCGCCGCGCGGCTGCCCTCGTACATGGTGCCGTCCTCGGTGACACTGCTGGACGCCTTTCCCGTCACCGTGAACGGCAAGCTGGACCGGGCGGCCCTGCCGGCGCCGTCCGCCCCGGCCGACGAGGGGCCCGCGACGGACGGCGAGGACGCGCCGCGCGGCCGGGTGGAGGAGCTGATCGCGGGCGTCTGGACGACGGTCCTGGGCACGCCCCGGATCGGCCGCGAGGACAACTTCTTCAAGCTGGGCGGCCATTCGCTGCTGGCCATCAAGCTGGTCGCGCGGGTGCGCTCCGAGCTGAGCGTGGCGCTGCCGGTGAAGGCGGTGTACGCCAACCCGCGCCTGCGGGACCTCGCCGCGCACATCGAGTCCCTGACGGCGGCCGACCGCCGCGGCTGAGCGCGCGGGCGCCGCCCGCCGCAGCCCCGCGGCGGCCGCCCCGCGGCCCCGCTTCCATGTCCCCGAGCCCGCCCCATCCCGTGAGGTAGTCGTGACCCAGATCCCCCTGTCCTTCGCGCAACGCCGGCTGTGGTTCCTCAACCGCCTGGAAGGGCCGTCGGCGACCTATAACGTGCCGGTCGTCGTGCGACTGGACCGGGTTCCCGGTCAGGACGCCCTGGACGGCGCGCTGCGCGACGTGGCCCGTCGCCACGAGGTGCTGCGCACCGTTTTCCCGACCGACGGCGCCGAGCCGTACCAGCGGGTGCTGCCGGTGCCGCCGCGGCTGCTGACGGTACGCGAGTGCCGCCCCGGCGACCTGCCGTCGCTGCTCGCCGACGGCACCCGGCGGCCGTTCGACATCACCGCCGACGTCCCGCTGCGCGCCGAGCTGCTGACGCCTGGCGACGGCACGGCGACGCTGCTGCTGGTGCTCCACCACATCGCCACCGACGGCTGGTCGCTGCGGCCGCTCCTCGCCGACCTGGACCGCGCGTACACGGCCCGGCTGGCGGGGCGCGAACCCGACTGGGAGCCGCTGCCCGTGCAGTACGCCGACTACACCCTGTGGCAGCGCGACCTGCTGGGCGACCCGGACGACCCGGAGAGCCTGGCTGCGGAGCAACTCGCGTACTGGCGTGACCAGTTGGCTGATATGCCGACCGTGAGCGCGCTGCCCGCCGACCGGCCCCGGCCGGCCGAGCCGAGCCACCGCGGCGCCCTCGTCTCCGCCCGGCTCGACGCCGGGGCGCACCGCTCGCTGGCCGCGCTGGCGCGGGAGCGGCGGGCCAGCATGTTCATGGTGCTGCGGGCCGCGCTGGCCACCGCGCTGTCGGCGGCCGGGGCGGGCCAGGACATACCGCTGGGCGCCGCGGTCGCGGCCCGCCCGGAGGAGGACCTGGCCGACCTCGTCGGCTTCTTCGTCAACACCCTGGTGCTGCGCACCGACACCTCGGGCAACCCGGCGCCGGGTGAGCTCGTGGAGCGGGTGCGGGACGGTGACCTGGCCGCGTACGAGCACCAGGAGCTGCCGTTCGATCTGCTGGTCGAGCAGCTCAACCCGGTGCGTTCGCTGGGGAGTCACCCCTTCTTCCAGGTGATGCTGACCGTGCAGAACGACGCCGGGCCCACCCCACGGCTCGGGAGCATCGGCGGACGTCTCGAGACCGCCGAGCTCGGCGCCGCCAAGTTCGACCTCACCCTGTACGCCGTGGAACGGCACGGCCAAGGCGGCGAGCTCGACGGCATCGACATCGGCATGCAGTACGCCACCGACCTCTTCGACGAACGCACCGCGCGCCTGCTCCTGGAGATCTACCTGCGGGCGCTGCGCGCCTTCGGCACCGCGCCCGGCACCCCCATCGGGGACCTGGCGCTGGTGACGGCCACCGAGCGCACCGGCCTGGACGAGCGGCACCGGCGGCTGGCGGACGCCCAGGCCTCCGCCGAGCAGGACGGCGGCGAGGGCGACGGCGCGGCGGACGGGGTGCCGGACGCGGCGCGGGAGGCCGCGCTCTCGCCCCGTACGCAGATCCTGTGCGGGCTGTTCGCCGACGCGCTGGGCAAGGACCGGATCGGTCCCGACGACAACTTCTTCCGCTCGGGCGGGCATTCGCTGCTCGCCACGACGCTGGCCAACCGCATCCGCGGCGCGCTCGGCGAGGAGCTCGGCATCCGCGACCTGTTTCTGTCGCCCACCCCGCGCGGCCTGGACCAGCGGCTGGCCGAGCGCTCCGGGCCGCGCCCCGCGCGCCCTCCGCTGCGCGCGGTCCCCGCCGACCAGCGCCCGGAGAGGCTGCCGCTGTCCGCCGCCCAGCGCGGGCTGTGGCTGACCCAGGAGCTGCAGGGGCCGCGCAGTACCTTCAACGTGCCGGTGGCACTGCGCCTGGACCGTCCGCTTCGGGCGGAGGCGCTGGCCTCGGCGCTGGCCGACGTGGCGGAGCGGCACGAGGTGCTGCGCACCGTCTACCCGACGGCGGACGGCGAACCGTACCAGCGGATACGCGCCGACGTGCGGCCCGAGCTGACCAGTGTCACCACGACCGCCGCCGAGTTGCCCGCACGCCTGGCCGCCGCGGCCGGGACGCTGTTCGACCTGGCGGTCGACATTCCGCTCAGGGCCTGGCTGTTCACCGACGAACACGGCGCGCAGACCCTGCTGTTGCTGCTGCACCACATCGCGACGGACGGCTGGTCCACGGCCCCGCTGCTCGCCGACCTGGAACAGGCCTACACCGCCCGGCTCACCGGACACGCACCCGACTGGGAGCCACTGCCCGTCCAGTACGCCGACTACGCCCTCTGGCAGCGCGAACTACTCGGAGACGCCGACGACCCGGACAGCCTGATGGCGCGGGCGCTCGACCACTGGCGCGCGGAGTTGGACGGTGCGCCGCCGCTGCTGGAGCTGCCCACGGACCTGCCCCGTCCGGCCGCGTCCGGCGGGGCGGGGGCGGTGACGCGGTTCGCGGTGGACGCGGACACCCACCGCGGGCTGATGCGGCTGGCCCATGCGCACGGGGTGACGTTGTTCATGGTGGTGCAGGCCGCGCTCGCCGCCACCCTCACCCGCCACGGCGCCGGAACCGACCTCCCCCTCG